>JBBRUO010000503.1:0-4856 GCA_038247725.1 Gemmatales bacterium | reverse complement strand
CCCACCGCTCCGGCGGGCGGCGCGGGGCGGCACCCGGCGGGGCACGATCTTCGTACTCGGCCTGGTCCAGGTCGCCCAACCCGCCGACGCACTTCACGCACCCGGCACCCGGAAGTAACAGCCGCACGTCCGCCGCCAGCAAACGATCACTCCCCTGCCGGGTGACGCCGGTGCCGATGTCCAGGTGAACGGCCCCGTGCCGGCGTGCCCATCGTGCCGCCGCCAGCCGGGCGGAGTCGCGGTCCACGGCGGTGACGATCAGGTCCGCCCCACTCAGGAGGGCGCGGCGGTCGAGGAAGTCGTGCGGTACGGCCGTCACCGCCAAGTCCGGCCGGAAGGCGATCAGTC
Source organism: Gemmatales bacterium (assembly GCA_038247725.1). Classification (GTDB taxonomy): domain Bacteria; phylum Planctomycetota; class Planctomycetia; order Gemmatales; family Gemmataceae; genus JALHQU01. The sequence continues at coordinate 4,508 of JBBRUO010000503.1, read as the reverse complement.
TCTCTCCGAGTACCACCGCCTTGGCCCGCTCCAAGTCCTCGGCACGGACTCCGACCATGCCGACGATGTTGTGGGGTTCGAGGATGTCCGGATCGATGATCGTCATCCGCCGGACGCCGACACCTGCCAGTTGGAACGCCACCGCCGAACCGACCCGCGACGCGCCGACCAGCATCACCGACGCCTTCGCCGCCTTGCCAAAGGCATACTCGCCGACCGCCCGCACCGTCCGCGACCACATCGGATCGGTCGCCGGGTCGTCGATGGGAACATTCCCTGCTTCGGGCATTCCGCCGGTGACGAGGCGGAAGCCGCTGAGCGCCGTCGCTTCGCCGGCGTGGAACACCCAGCCGCGCCAGCCGGCTCCGCTGGGCGGCAGGCCGACGAGTAGCACCACCAACCGCTGGCTGTTCCACGGCTGCAGGCGCTGCCGCCAGACTTCGGGTGTCTGTTGTTCTGGGGATGTCGGCGCGGCGACCACCAGCCAGCTATCGAGCGGGCGACGGTCGTCACCGGTGCCGGGCGGGGCGATGCGAAGCCGGTCGGCGAGAAATGCGGATGGGGTGCGGTCGAAGTCGGGCCGCAGGTCGGCGACGGCGATGCGCGTGCGGTCGGTCAGCAACTGGCCGAGTGTGGCCCCGGCGTCCGGGTCGGTGACGTGCAGTTCCCGCGGCAGTTCGATGGTCATGGCGGTGTCCTCCTGAAGGAGAAAGACACCGCCGACGTGAACCGATCACCAAATCCGGGTGATGCCGTAGGCATCCAAGGCCGGATCCACGCTGACGACCGGAAGTCCGTCCACCAGCGACTGCGCCGCCAGAAGACGGTCGAACGGGTCGCCGTGACTGCTCGGCAATTGCGATTGCCGTTCCGTGTAGTCCAGCGTGATCGGCAGCAGCGTCAGGCACAGATCCGCGATGGCCTTCTCCATCCACGGCCGGTAGGGCAGGGAAAGCGGTAGCCGGCCTTTCCCGACCTTGATGGCGATCTCCCAGATGGTGGCCGCGCTCAGCAGGCGGTCGTTCGCGGGGTCTTGGATCGTGGCGAGTGCGGTCGCGCTCAATTTGTCGGGGTCGTCGGCGGCCCAGATGAGCGTGTGCGAATCGAGAAGAACCCGCATCACATGTACTCCGCGAATTCTTCGAGCGGGTCGTCGAAGTGTTCCATCGACAGCACCGTGCCGCGAAGGGTGCCGAGTTGCGGGACGGGTCGGGTCGGCGGCGGTGCCGCCTTCAGCGTGGCGACCGGTTTGTCGTTGCGGGTGAGGGTCACTTCCTCGCCGGGGGCCAGCCGGTCGATGAGGTCGGCCAGTTGCGTCTGCGCCACTTCCAGGGTAATCGACGACACGGCAACTCTCCTCGGGCGTTCGTTGATCCACGCCCAATTCTACGTGGAGGATGGTTGTCCAGGGCTACGCCCCGCAACCCCGGCCACCTCCGCTCCGGCTCCGCCTCTTACCTCGCCGGCCGCGACCTGCGATCCGCGTCCCCGCAACCCCGGCCACCTCCGCTCCGGCTCCGCCTCCGCTACGGGGCCAGCTCGCTCCGCTCGCAACAACAAGAGGCGGCTCCGCCGCCGGCCGGCTACGACCCGCCTGGACCCGATGGACCTGCGGCCAGACGAAAACCCAGGTCGTGGCTCCGGTTGACCGGCGAGTCCCCGCCCCGGTCCGCCGCGCGGCAGCGCCCGGCGCTGCTGAGCCAGCTCCCGCCCCGGAACACCCGGCTCGAGCCGCTCTCCGGCCCCATCGGGTCCACCCCTTCGCCATCGGGGTACCGGTCGTACCAGTCCCCGCACCATTCCCACACGTTCCCGATCACGTCCACCAAACCCCACGGAGGCGGCGACACTGCCGCATACGCCCCCACAACCGATGTCCGGTTCAAGTATTCGCCCTTCGCGGTCGTCCCGTAGGGGCGGTTGCCGTCGCAGTTCGCCGCCGTGCCGTTGAGGATGTTACCCCAGTAAAACGGATGCGCCAGGCTCTCCTCCGGCGTCATCGCCGTCCCACCCCGCGCCGCGTACTCCCACTCCGCCTCCGTCGGCAATCGGCAGCCCGCCCACGACGCGAAACACCACCCCTCCCACCAGTCCACGTTCACCACCGGGTGACGCCCCAACTCTTCTGCCGACACCTGAGCCGTGAACGCCCGCTCCGCCTCGTGGCCGGGGTCGAACAACTCGTACTCCGCGTTCGTCACCGGCCCCTGACTCATCCGGAACGGCGACACCACCACCGCGTGCAACTGCTCGTTGTCACCGCGATACGTCTCGCCCTCCGGCGATCCCATCAGGAACGACTTGCCGTCGTCCGCCGGGTTCTTCGGGCACCGCTTGAAGTGCGTGTGTGCGTCGTCCGGCCGAAGGCTGTCCGCCACCGGCCCCGTCATCCCCGCGAACTCCCCCTGCCAGCGGGCGATGACCGCCACACCCTTCGGCTTCGACTTCTCCTCCAGTGTCTCGAACGTTTGATGACACCGGTAGATCATCTCGCAGCACCGCGACGCCCCGTGCTCGAACAGCGTCTCCTCCATCAGCGCGAACCACTTCCCCGTCCGCACCGCCCTCGGCATCTCCACCAGGAACCCCCACAGCGGCGAGTACAAACTCTTCGCCTCCTTCATCCGGTTGTCGTACCGCCAATCCTTCAGCCGCTCGCAGTCGTCCGCCGTCGCGTACTTCGCCAGCCACCACGCCGCCAAAAACTCCTGCAACGTCCGGTCGTGCCAGCGAAGGCCGGAATCCGTCGAACGGTCCAACAGGCAGAAGTCCAGCCGCGCGTTCAACGCCGAGACCGCCTTCACGTCGTGTTCCAACTGCTCGATGGTCTCGGGACGGTCGGGGATGTCCGCGTCCGCCAACAGTTTCAGCACCCCGCCTTTCCGGTCTTTTCCCCGCAACAGTTCGCGGAGCCGATCGGGAGGAACGTGCGAGACGTTCGGCCGAAACTCGTCCTCGTCGTCCACTTCCGGGGCCGGCCAGCAGTACATCGCATACGCCAGCGCCGCCAGCAGGCTCATCGCCAGCGGGCGGTGGAAGTGCGCCGGCTCGTCCGGTGTCGCGATCTTCGGGTCGTAATACCCAAGCCGTCTCGCGGTCGCGTCGGCGAACCCGGCCGTCACCAAGTTGTCCACCGCCCCGGCAAACAGGTGCGACGCCGTCCGCAAGTCGGCCAGCCTGTACTCGGTGACCTGCGTCGGCTCCTCGTCCTGGCGTCTTCCCGCGCGCGGCTTCCGGTCCGCGAGTTCGCGGACGTACTCGATGTTCCGCGGGTTCTCCATCAACTGCCGACCGCTCTCCGGCAGTTGCTCGTATCGCTCCTCCCCGAGGCGCAGTCGCTCGGCCTGATCCACCCCGTCCGGCCCCAGAAGCAGGTGCCGCTGCTCTTCGGCCAGCGGTTCGACGCGGACGAAGTCCCACTTCCTCACGTCCGACCTGATGAGCCGATCCCAGTGCTGCCAGATGGCGTGCGGCCGACCGGTGATGATGACCGGGCAGCCGCCCCACGCGGGGTCGCTGAGAATGCCGCTCACCACCGCCAGCCCGTTCGGCGTGGCCTGATCGATGCTGTCGAACAACAGGACCAATCGGCCCGACGCGCGGCACTTCTCCAGGATGCGTTGCGCCTTCGGCTGGTCAATTTGCAACTCGCTGTTTTTCCCCCGGCTGAACACCTCGGGGAGCGTCTTCGCCCAAAATGTGACGGCACTGTCCGGCAGTTTCTGCCCCTTCTCGTCCAGCACGAAGTGAAACGGCACCAGGCCAACGGTGGTCAGCATCGCGGAGAGGTATTCGAGGTTCGCGCTCTTGCCATACCCGCCGGTGCAAACGATGGCCAACCGCTTGATGTCCCCCTTCGCCGACAGCCGGGTGAGCAACCCCGGCTCGGCTTCCCCTGGCTCGTTCTTCGTGTCGAGCCGTGAGAGCGGTTGCCAGGGATTTTCTTCGTCCAGTTCTTCCCCGCCGCGACCGGCGTGCCGCTCGTGCCAGAAGCGGTCCCCGGACAGGTACGGCTTCACGTCCTCGCCTTCCGGCGGGTTCAGCAGCGACAGCACCTGCGAGGTGCAGAACAGCTTCCGCTTCTTCTGGTCCTTCCTGTCGGCCATGTGGCACCGTGGGGGTCGTGCGGTTCGCCAACTAGGATACGACCGCCGCGGCCGGCCACCAAGCGATGACCGACCGCGGCGGCCGATGGGGAAGGGTTCAAACTCAGTCGCGGTCCTGGATGGCCCGCAGGCGGGCCAACTCCTCGGCGTGGCGGCGGTCGATCTCGGCCCGCTCCTGGGCCATCCGCGCCAGCGCGGCGGCCACCTGCTTGGCCGGCGGGAACGGGTCCGGGAACGGCACCTCCGGCCAGTAGTCGTCGGGGGTGGGAACGACGGCGGGCCGCATCGGCAGCACTTTCGTGTTCATGGCGATTCTCCTGTCTTGTGATGATGGAAGTGGAATTACGACTCGTAGACCGCGAGGACGGGAACGCGGGCGGCGACGGGCACCCGGTTGGCGAT
>JBBRUO010000502.1:0-4868 GCA_038247725.1 Gemmatales bacterium | reverse complement strand
TCGGGGTGCCCCTCGAACGCCAGCCCGGCGACGAAGATGGACATGGTGAAGCCGATTCCGCCCAACACGGCGGCGGCCGCCATCTTCCCCCAATTCACCCCTTCTGGCAGGGCGGCCAGACCGATCTTCACCGCGAACAGGCTGAAGCCGAGGATGCCGACCAACTTGCCCACGAACAGCCCGACCGCGATGGCCATCGGCACCCGATGGGTCAGCCCGCTCACGTCCACCACCACCCCGGCGTTGGCCAGCGCGAAAATCGGCATGACGGCGAACGCCACCCACGGATGCAGCAGCGTTTCCAGCCGGTCCAGCGGGGCCACCGCCTCGGTGACGGCGAACCGTATGGGGGCGATGTCCGCCGGCTCGATGTCCGTCTGGTCCGGGTCGGCGGCCGCCTTGGTGGTGAACTCGTCCAGCACCCCGCGGAGGGTCTCCCGGCTGATCCAGGCGGTGTACGGGGTGAGCAGGCCGAGCAGCACGCCGGCGACGGTCGGGTGAACTTGCGATTTATACATGGCCAGCCACGTCGCCGCGCCGACCACCGCGTACACTGGCACCGGGCGGACGCCGAGTTGGTTCATCAGGATGATGACGGCGAACCCGGCCCCGGACAGGGCCAACATGGTCATGTTCAAATCGGGAGTGTACACGAGGGCGATGACGATCACCGCCCCCATGTCGTCGGCGATGGCCAGGGTCAGCAAAAACACCTTCAGTCCGAGCGGCACGCGGGGGCCGAACAGGGCCATGACGCCGACCACGAAGGCGATGTCGGTGGCCATCGGCACCCCCCACCCGCGGCGGGCGGCTTGGTCGTGCCCGAACGACAGGTAGACCAGCGCCGGGCCGACCATGCCGCCGATCGCGGCGATCATCGGCAGGGCCGCCTTGCGGACCGTCCGCAACTCGCCGACGGCGATCTCCCGCTTCACCTCCAGCCCGACGACGAAGAAGAAGATCGTCATCAGCCCGTCGTTCACCCACCAGTCGAGCGGCTTGGTCAGCACCCAGTCGCCGACGCCGAGGACGACCGGAGTGTGCCAGAAGCGGGCCACCGCTTCGGCGGCGGGCGAGTTCGCCAGGATCATCGCCACCGCCGCGCAGACGAGCAGCAGCACGCCGCTGGCGGCCTCGATGCGGAGGAACCGGCGGACGGGGAGGGTGAGGGCGTGGATCGGGGCCGGGCGAACCGGCGGCGGGACGGACTCTTTCTCGGCCATGTGGGTACGGGACTCCGTTAAGAGAGCGAATTTTTCCAGGCGAACGGCGCCGCGTCGGCCCGCCGGTTCTGATTCACCGGCGGGCTGACGCCGCGCCGTTCGCCAAAAACAATCGCCCGGTTTTCACTTCTTCTCGGTGAACTGGAACAGGGCGGACTCGGTGCGGAGGTACAGCGCGCCGGCGGCCGGCAGCGGGGTGGCGAACGTCTTCTCCTTCATCGCGTTCGTGGACACCTCCTTGTATTCCGTCTTGGTCGCCTCGAACACCGTGCCGACGCCGTCCTCGGAGGTGACGTACACCTTGCCGCCGGCGAGGATCGGCGAGGACGAAAACCCGCGGCCCTTCAGCCGCTGGTTCCAGTGCAGTTTGCCGGTCTTCGCGTCCACGCACGAGGCGAACCCGTTGTCGGCGATGACGTACAACTCGTCGCCGACGAGCAGCGGGGTGGGGGTGTTCGGGGCGTTCTTGGCCATGCTCCAGACGACGTTCTTGGTGATGTCGCCGGTGCCTTCGGGCTTGACGGCGATCAGGTGCTGGTTCGTGTACCCGGTGCTGAGGAACACGAGGCCGTGGCCGTACACCGGGCGGGTGATGAGCGACCAGCCCGGTTTCGGGTACGTCGCCCGCCACAACTCCTTGCCGGTCTTCGGGTCGTACCCGGCGACGAAGTCGCTGGCCGCGCTAACGATTTGTTTCTTGCCGTCGTGTTCGATCAGTTGCGGGGTGGCGAACGAGAACGTCATCCGGGCGGACGACTTGCGATCCGTCTTCCACGCCTCCTTGCCCGTCTTCTTGTCGAGCGCGACGACGAACTGTTTGTCGGTGCCGTCGCAACTGAACACCACGGTGTCGCCGACGAGGATCGGCGAGCCGCCGTTGCCGTGCTGCGGGACGTACCCGTAGTCCTGCGTCTTCCACAGCTCCTTGCCGGCGAGGTCGAGGCAGGCGGTGCCCATGTGCCCGAAGTGGACGATCACCCGCTCGCCGTCGGACACGGGGGTCGGGCTGGCGTGGCTGTTCTTGGCATGCCCCTTGGGGTCCGTCGCGGACTGGTCGAACACCTTCACGTCCCAGGCGATCGTCCCGGTGTCGGCGCTCACGGCGACGGCCCGCAACTCGTAGGCCCCGCCCGCCACCGGCACGGCGGTGGTCAGGATCAGTTTGCCGTTCACCAGGATCGGCGACGACCACCCCTTGCCGGGGATGGCGGTCTTCCACCCGACGTTCGTGTCCGGCCCCCAGGTGGTGGGCACCGCCGGGCCGGTGTAATGGCCGGACCCGTCCGGCCCGCGGAACTCGACCCAACCGGACTTCGCCGCGCCGTCCGGCACGGGGGCCGACAGCGCGAGGACGGTAAGCAACAGGGACGGCGACATGCGCGGGCCTCGGGGCGGGTGACGGAGAGGCGGGCAGCGGATACTGTACGGAGTCGGTGGCCGGTCGGTACAATGTCGTCCACCGTCGAGGACACGTCATGCCGGCCCCGGATCGGATGCTGACCACACTGCGGCGGGCGACCGAGTTCGCGGCCCGCACCCCCGGCCGAACCGGACACCTGGTCCACCTGCAAGACTGCGGGGATGTCCTCGTCGCCGGCGACCTGCACGGGCACATCGCCAACTTCCAGGTGCTGCTGAAGGCGGCCGACCTGGCCCACCACCCGAAGCGGCACTTGGTGCTGCAAGAGGTCGTCCACAGCGGGTTCAAGTACCCGACCGGCGGGGACAAATCGCACCAATTAGTAGACCTGTTCGCCGCGCTGAAGTGCCAGTTTCCGACGCGGGTTCACCTGCTGCCGGGCAACCACGAGCTGGCGCAGATGACCAACCGCACCATCGGCAAAGGGGACGCGACCCAGAACGAGGGGTTCATCGCCGGGGTGCGAACCGCTTACGGGGAGGCGTGGCCGGACATCTACGCCGCGTACCTGACGCTGTTCCGCACGCTGCCGGTCGCCCTGCGGACGCCGAACGCGGTGTTTCTTTCCCACACGCTGATCCCCGCCCGCACCCTGCCGAAGTTCAGCCCGGTGCAGTTGCAGCAGGAGAAGTACACCGACGCCGACTATTCGCCCGGCGGGGTGATCTACGGCCTCGTCTGGGGCCGCGACACGAGTCAGGAGACGGCCGACACGTTCCTGCGGAAGGTGGACTCGGAGTTGCTCGTCACCGGCCACATCCCGACCGACACCGGGTACGAGGTGCCGAACACGAAGCAGCTCATCGTCGATTGCTCCTCGTCCCCGGCGGCGTATGTCCTCTTCCCCGCGGATCGCCCGATCACGCACGCGGAGTTGGTGAGCGGGGTGGTGGTGTTTTGAATCAGATGCGGCACGGGGTGGAACCTCGTCGCCGCGACGGACGGGAGCAGACCGTCCGTCACTTCACGATCTTCACGATGCGGCCGTTGTCGCTGTCGGCGATGTAGATCGCGCCCGTCTTCGGGTGGACGGTGACGCCGTGCGGGCGGGCGAGTTGCAGCTTCGTCGGGTCGGTGTCGAACGCCTTGCCCTTCCCGCTGCCGGCGACCAACTCCATCGTCCCCGTCTCCGGCCGATACCGACGAATCTGGTGGTTCTCGGTGTCGGCGATCAACACCGACTCGTCCTTGTCCACCGCCGCGTACTTCGGCCCGTTCATCGGGGCTTTCAGGGCCGGGCCGCCGTCGCCGCCCTTGCCCGCCTTGCCGGTGCCGGCGACGGTGCGAATCTTGCCGTCTTTGTCCACCACCCGCAGGGCGTGCCCACTCCGTTCGAGGATGTACAGATTGCCCTTCGCGTCCACCGTAATCGCGCGGGGATCGACGAGCGGTTGACCCTTCGCCAGTTCACCGTCCTTCGGCACGCCGGCTTTCCCGGTGCCCGCGACAGTCGAGACGACACCCGTCTTCACGTCGATGGCCCGCACCCGCTTGTTGCCGATGTCGGCGACGTACAGCGTCTTGCCGTCCACGGTGAGCGCGATGCAGATGGTCTGGCTGAACTCGGCCTCAGTTGCCTTCCCGCCGTCCCCGGCGAACCCCTTCTTGCCGGTGCCCGCGAAGGCCGTGACGGCCTTCGTCTTCGGGTCGTACTTGTGAATTTGGTTGTTGAAGGTGTCCGCGAGGTAAACCGTACCGTCCGGGGCGATGGCGAGGTCGTGCATGCCGTTGAACTCGCACTGCCGGCCGTCGCCGATTGTTTGCCCCTTCTTGCCGGTCCCGGCCAGCGTGGTCAACGTGCCCTCAGTGTCGATCATCCGCAGCCGCTCGCCGCCGGCCATCTCCACGAACAGGGTGTCACCGGCCGCGTCGAACGCCACCGAGAACGGTTGAATCACTTTGGCTTCGGTCGCCTTCGCCCCGTCCCCGCCCATCCCGCCGCCCGCCACCAGCAACACCGTGTCGGCCCGCGCCGACCCGACCGCCAGCACCAACACCGCCACGTGCGCACGCATGGGAACCTGCGGGGAATTGGGCCACACAACGGCACCACCAGTACGAATACGGTGAACCCGAATCCCGGCGAGGGCGTGGCGTGACACGGTTGCAAATCGAGTTGCTGTTGGGGCTGGGCGCGGCCATCGTCGCGCTGGGCGTGCTGGCGCAGTGGCTGCGGATCGCGTACCCGATCCTGCTGGTCGTCGCCGGGTTGGTGTTCGGCCTCC
>JBBRUO010000501.1:0-4887 GCA_038247725.1 Gemmatales bacterium | reverse complement strand
TGACGACGCGGTCGATTTCTTCCTCGTCTGCCGCGAGCAGATGACAGCGAGTCAGGATGAGTTGGTACGATGGGCACTGGCCGCCGGCGATCCCTCTCGGCAAGATGCCGTCCTCCGGTATCTCCACCCGCTGACGGGCGGCGAGTCGAGTCGTCCGTTCGGCGACCAACTCCGCCGCGATCTCACCCCAGTGACGTGGTTCGGTCGCCTCACTCCCAATGATCTTCTCCGTCTGGACTTCACCGAGGACCAGGCGAGGTTACTTCTAATGGAATTGGGCGTGATACCGCTGCCGAGTCTCGCACCCGTCGCACTTCCGGGCGGGCCAACAGCCGAAGAAGAGGTGGACGACGAAGAGGAGGGGGACACCGACCCGACCGACCCGGAAGGCGTCACCACCATCACGAGACCGGTCTACCAGGCGGTCAGCGCCCTTCAACGAATCGCGGACTGGTGGCGACGGGAAGGCACTCGCCTGCTCGCCGAGTACGACCGGCGGACCTTCCCATCCGGTCAGCGTCCGGCACTCGGTACTGCGGACGCTCCGAACCGCGCCGAGTGGCTCAAGTTGCTCATCCTCGGCACGCTCCAAACCATCGGCCGGGTCACGCCCGACCAGAACCGCGCTTTCGTCGAGGAGTGCGAACGGCGCGACTGGCTCACGCTGGTGCTCAAGGCGGACGACGGCACCGGACACTGGCTCGACGAAGTGGAGGCGTACATCGACGGGCGAGTCCAGAACATCCCCTGGATCCACTGGCACCAGAAGTTCGTCGCCATCGGCACCATCGCGCGGCACCTGGACGATTACATTGGCGCGTTCCGGGACATCGACCGGCTGACAGGCACCTTCCAGCCGAATCGTAGCCTCGTCACGAAGACCAGCGCGGACTACTCCGGCACCGGGATCGCGACCCCACCGCTCACGCCGATTCTCGGCATCGGGGCGTGTTTCGTACTCCGGGAGCTGGCCCGCGCCGGGGTCGTCCGGCGGGCCGACGTGCAGCCGTTCTGCTACCCACCGTTCCGGCGGCTGGAAGAACTGCTTTCCGGGTTCGGGTGGACCCGGCCGAGTGACCCGTCCGTCTTCGAGCGGTCGCGGTCGATCTTCGCGTTCCTCCAACAGCACCCGCCCGGCGACCCGACCTTCGGCGGCGCGTTCGACATCCCCTTGCTAGTCCTGGCCGAGAGCGATCGGTTGCGGAACGAAGTCCTCGGAGATCCGACATGACCTTCGCCAAAGACCAGCAGGTGCGGCACCCGAAGTTCGGGACCGGCACGGTCCGAATGCACGACGGGCCGACGGTGACGGTGCGGTTCGACCACGGGTTGGAGGAGGTGGCCGCCGCCGACCTCGCGGCGGTGGACTCGTACACCGACGTGCTCGCCCGTCCGACGTGGGACCCGCCGGGGGAGGTCATCGCCCGCGCCCTCGCCGACGCCGTCCGCTCGGTGAACGACGCCTGGGGGGTGTTCGCCCGGTCCAAGATCGCGCTGCTGCCGCACCAACTGTGGGTGTGCCGGCAGGTGAAGACGACCAACCCGACGCGGTGGCTGGTGGCCGACGACGTGGGCCTCGGCAAGACCATCGAAGCCGGCCTCATCCTGATGTCGCTGCTGTCGGCCGGCGAGGTCAAGCGGCTGCTCGTGTTGTGCCCGGCGTCCCTCGTCGAGCAGTGGCAGACCCGACTGCGGGAGATGTTCGACATCCGCCTGACCGCCTACGCGGCCGAGGGCGACACCGCCGCCGCCGACTTCTGGAACACCCAGCACCAAGTCGTTGCGTCTCTACACACGCTGCGGACGGACCAGAACGACCGGCACAAGCGGCTGCTCGAAGCCGACCCGTGGGACATCGTCATCGTGGACGAGGCGCACCACCTGAACGCCGACGAGAAACTCGGCCCCACGCTCGGCTATCAGCTCATCGCCAAGATGGACAAGGCCGGGCGGATCGGGTCGATGGTGTTCTTCACCGGCACCCCGCATCGTGGGAAGAATCACGGCTTCCTGTCGCTACTGCACTTGTTGCGGCCCGATCTGTTCGACCCGCAGAATTCGCTAACCGGCCAACTGCCGCTGCTCAGGCAGGTGATGATCCGGAACAACAAGCAGGACGTGACGGACCTGCAAGGGAATCGCCTGTTTCAGGAGCCGGTCGTCCGGGCCGAGACGTATTCGTATTCGCCCGCCGAGGCGCACTTCTACCGCACCCTGACGGAGTTCATCGTCACCGGCAAGACGCACGCCGGCACCCTCAACCGGACGGCGGGCGAGGCGGTCATGCTGGTGCTGGTGTCGATGCAGAAGCTGGCCTCCAGTTCCGTCGCCGCCATCCGCCGGGCGCTCCAGAAACGGCTGGCGAACGTCACCCACGGGCGGGTGCGAAAGGAGTAGTTGGAGCGGGAGGTGACCGCCTTCCGACTGTTGGAAGAGGAGGACGACACCGACCTCCTCAACGAGAAGCAGGAGGAGTTGGTCACGGTGTCGGCCAAACTCGCGCTGATGGAGGATGAGGCCCCGCGGCTCCGCGAGTTGTTGGAGGCGGCCGACGCGGTGACGGAGGAGACGAAGATCACCGCCGTCCTCGACCTGCTGCGCGGGCCGCTCGCCGGCCGGCCGGTGCTGCTCTTCACCGAGTACAAAGCGACCCAATCCCTACTGCTGTCCAAACTGCTCGCCGAGTACGGGCCGGACAGCGCGACGTTCATCAACGGCGACGGCCGGGCCGAGGGAGTGTCCGACGGGACCGGCCGCGAGCGGACCCTGACCGAGCCACGGACGGCGGCCGCCGAGCGGTTCAACGCCGGCACCGTGCGGTTCCTCGTGTCCACCGAGGCGGCGGGCGAAGGCATCGACTTGCAGCGGAACTGCCACACCCTCATTCACGTCGATCTGCCGTGGAACCCGATGCGGATGCACCAGCGGGTCGGGCGGTTGAACCGGTACGGCCAGACGCGGCGGGTGGAGGTGTTCACCGTCCGCAACCCGGACACCGTCGAGTCCCGCATCTGGGACCAACTGACCGGCAAGCTGCGGCAAATCACCCTCGCCTTGGGGCAGGTGATGGCCAACCCGGAAGACCTCGAACAACTGGTCCTCGGCATGTCCTCGCCCGCGATGTTCCGGGAACTGTTCGCGGAGGCGCGGGACGTACCGCCGGACGACCTGACCGGCTGGTTCGACACGAAGACGGCCCAGTTCGGCGGCCGCGACGCGCTGGACGCGGTGCGCGGGCTGGTGGGCAACGCCGCCCGCTTCGACTTCGGCCAAGTGTCCGCCCTCATTCCCAGACTGGACCTGCCGGTGTTGAAGCCGTTCTTCAAGCTGATGCTGCGACTGAACGAGAAGCGCGTTAAGGAAGACGAGGCGGGGCTGGCGTTCCAGACGCCGGACGCCTGGCGGAAAGCGCCGGGGGTGGCCTCGGCCTACGCCGCGATGGCGTTCGACCGCGCGGCAGGCGAGAAGCAGGCGCTCGGCGTCGGGCACAAGCTGGTGGACGCGGCGATCGCCCAGGCGCGGGCGTACACGGCGTCCGTCGCCGGCATCCCGGACGACCTGTTGCCGGACCCGGTGTTCGTCTTCCAGGTGTCCGACCGGGTGACGACCGGCACGGGCGTCGTCCGCGCCGTCACGGTGGCGGTGATTGACAGGGCCGCTGGGCGCGAATTGCTCAAGGATTGGCAGGTGATCGAGCGGCTCAATTGGGTGTCGAAGAAAGACCCGCGGCGGTTCGACGTCCGCCCACAAATCGACGCCCCGTCCGCGGGTGCCGCGGTGGACGCGGCGACGACATGGCTCGCAGGCCAGTTGACCCGCGTGCGGAGCAGGTCGTGGAGAGTGTCGAGGGTGCCGTTGTGTCGCCACTCGTCGAAGTCCCGCCACGTGGTCCTCTTGGGCGGGGCGGCGGCGAGGTGCCGCTTCGGGATCAGGCTTTCGACGGGCTTGGTCGGCACGCCGGCAGCCGGTGGCACCGCCGACCGGGGCGGGAGATGTCGAAGATCAGTTCGGTCGATTGCGGGTTGTTCATGGGCGCGGGCAACGAAGGAAGAACGGTGACAGTTAACCGTCGTCGAAACGGATAGTAAACGGGGAAGTGTGGGCAGCGGCGAGACGTGAGAGGATGTCGTCGCACTCTCCTACAATTGGCTCGGCGGCATTTGCGGTAGCCACTGGAAGAACTCGCCTAAACTGCTGAATGCCGCACGGCGGTATTCGCTAAATCGGAGCGAAGCCTCGAGTTCAACGCTGGTGTCCAAGATTCGCAGCGTTCCGAAATCCTGTCCTGCGATGCCAAGGAAAATGGCACCGATCATATCGGGGTCGCGTCCGATGTAGACGTGCCGCGATAGCCAAATATCTAGGGATTCAGTCACAGGCGGCAGGCGGTCATTTGGCCGCGCTTCGAAGTGTCGCACCTCTGTCAATTGTGCGAAGCGCCACTCCACGCCACTTGGCACCTCGATTGTGCCTGTCGCGGTTTCCACAACGAGAAAGTTGCCCACGACGCCGCCATTCCAATTCAAGAGAAATGCGGAATACTCCGCTGGAAATTGAACATCCAATCGACTCGTGACTTCAGCCAGTTCATCAGCCAGAACGGGCGCTCCGGTCGATTCAAAAGCAAGGTGATCCGCGTACACACCCAGCGGCGGCCTTGCCACTCGTGCCACCCACAGCGGATCGAGGCCGGCGGCCATCGCCCGTAGCCCGGTCGCATCATACGGTCGCTTGCCGTCCTTCCACGGCTGCGCCCACTCGACCTCGGCGCGGAGGAACGGGCCGCGCGGGTCACTGCGGTCGTCCAGTCAGTCGGCGTACACCAGGCGCGGCAGGTCCGCGCCGGGGTGGTCCACGATGGTGCGAAGGAAGGCGTCGTCGTCGGCG
>JBBRUO010000500.1:0-4899 GCA_038247725.1 Gemmatales bacterium | reverse complement strand
CGACGCCTCACCGCTGCCGGCCGACGTGCGGGCCGAGTGCGTCGCCGCGCCGTCGTTGCGGACTGTGCTGAAACTGCTCGCCGGGAAAGAGTTGAACGCCGACGGGAAGGAGTTCCTGGCCGCGCTCGTCGCCCGCTTCAAGCCGGACGGCAACACCTGGGAAAACCTGCTCGAACACGAGGTCTGGACGAAGTTCCTCAAGGCCCGTCTGCCGAAGTTCTTCTACTTCGACGACTACTTCCTGCTGCCGGGGAAGGTAAACCTGAAGGCCCTTTCCGAGCGGGCGGCGAACCCCGCCCAGCAGAGCGAGGAGGACCGCACCGTCCTCAGCCTGTTGCGGCTGGCCGGGGTGACGCTGGACGAGTTGACTTCGCCGCAGGGGTACGAGCAGATCAAGGCCCGGCTGGAAGGGTTGCAGAACTCGATCACCGACCGCATCTTCGACTACTGGACGCAGAACCGCGAGCTGGAAGTCGAGTTCGACATTCGCGAAGACCCGCAAGACCGCCCGCCGTTCGACCAGGGGGCGAACCTGTATGTGCGAATCCGCAGCCGCCGGCATCGGGTGACGGTGCCGTTCAGCCAGCGGAGCAAGGGGTTCATCTGGTTCTTCAGCTTCATCGTCCGGTTCGACACCATCCAGCGGCAGTTGGCCGCGGCCGACGAGTTGGTGCTGCTGCTGGACGAACCCGGCCACAGTTTGCACGTCGTCGCCCAGGCGGATTTCCTGCGATACATCGACGCGCTGTCGGCGAAGCACCAAATCCTGTTCGCCACGCACTCGCCGTTCCTGGTGCCCACCGGCCGGTTGGACCGCGTCCGCGTCGTCGAGGACCGCCCCGACCAGGGCACGGTGATTGCCACCGACTGGACCGGCGCGGACGCCAAGACGCTGTTCCCCTTGCAAACGGCCCTCGGCTACGCGCTGGCGGAGAACCTGTTCCCGGCGAAGCGGAACCTGCTGGTGGACGGGCCGACGGAGTTGGTGTACCTGAACCTGTTCTCGGCCGCGCTGGAGAAGGCCGGGCGGGTCAGCTTGCGGGAGGACGTCACCGTCGCCCCGGCCGGCGGGCTAGACAAGGTGGCCACGTTCGTCGCCCTGCAAGGGGCCACCCCGCGCGAGTTGGTGGTGATTCACGACTGGGCCGGCCACCCCGACCCCCAACTCGACGCGCTGGCCGAGCGGAAGGTGATTCGGCCCAAGTTCGTGCTGAACTACGGGCAGTTCCGCGACGGCAAGGTGAAGGGCAAGGCCGCCGCCGTGATCCCGCCGCCGACGGACATCGAGGATCTGTTCGCGGTCGGCTTCTACCTGAAGCTGTTCAACGCGGCGTTCGCCGACAAGCTGCCGAAGGAAGTGAAGGAGACCGACTTGCCGCCGGGCGACCGCATCGTGGACCGCCTGGCCCGCTACTTGGCCGACGAGGAAATCGCCCTCCGGCCGACGGGCGGGTTCAACCGCTACGCGGTGGCGACCCACCTCGCGGCGAACCCGCCGAAGCCGCTCGACAAGGAGGCGCTGGTCAAATGCGAGGAACTGTTCAAGAAGGTGAACGGCCTCTTCAGCGCGGCGGGTGATTGATCCGAAGGCCGGCCGGTGCGTGGGCGTGAAGTCCGAGTCACATGGGTGTGAAGTCGTTCGCCGATCCACGGCGGCAAACGTCGCACCATGAGCACACCTGCGACCGCGATTCGCTGACGGAAAGCTGACCGGACCGGCCGGGGCGCGCGAAAACGCACGCGACCGGGAGGACCGGTCGCGTGCGCCGCCTCCACCATCGGTCAGATGGCCGTGGTGCTCGAATAGGACGGGTCCGTCTGCCGCTCATACCCGCCGTGGCGGGAGAAGACGGCGCGGGTGTCGTGGTCCGGTCGGCCCTCGACCGTCACCAGGTGCTGGCCGGCCATCACCCGCCCTTCGTAGTATTTGGCTTCGTCTTCCGGGATGCCCCAGCCGATCAAGGCCCCCGCCAAGCCGACCGCCGCCGCCCCGGCGGCCGTCGTCGCGAGCACGGTGCCAAGAGCGCCCAAGGCGATGATCGGGCCGACCACCGGAATGACCCCGGTAAGCATCGCGGCCCCGACCGCTGCCCCGCCGACCGCGCCCACGGCCGCACCGACCGCGGCCCCTTCGCTGGCGTTCGTGTCGGCCGACCCCGAGCCGTCCCGCTTCACGGCCTTCCCACTGGAGTCCTTGGAGATCAACCCGATCTGTTCGTCCCGGTACCCGCTCTGGCGCAACTCCTCGACCGCGCGGTCGGCGGCCTCGCGGGTGGCGAAGAGTCCGACGGTCGTACATCTGGTGGTGTTCTTCGTGGTCATGAGTCACCGCCTGGTTAGAAGGCCGGCCACGACGTGCGGCCGGTGTCACGGGAGTTCGCACACCCCATGCCAAGCGAAGGGATAAACTGCCTGCCGTTGGGATCGCCCGACTGCCGCCGGATCGGCTCGCCCACCCCGGAGAACCCCTCGCGGTGGCTCCTCTCCGTGATATTCGCTGCATCAAGCCGACAACGCCCGGTCACTCCCTCGCCCTGTTCCACTTCGGATTTTCTGGTCGGGTCCGGGGACTCGCCCCAACGGGGCGACATCAACTCGCGAAACGGCTCGCTCTGGGCCGTGTGCGGTATCAGTCCGCGAGCAAGCTCTCTCAATGTCTTTCTTGGCAACTCGGCATCTCAGCGGTTACTCTCTTCTCTGCCCCACTTTTCGGAGACTCTCCCATGCGAACCGTTGTTCTTTCCCTGCTGTTGGCGGTGCCCGTGGCCGCCGCCGACAAGCCGCCGGAAATCCCGTTGTGGCCTGGCGTCGCGCCCGGCGAGAAGGCCGGCGCGATCCCGGACGAAGCCTTCCTGCCGGCGAAGCCCGGCGAGCAACCGCCGATCCAGCGGCTCGGCAACGTCAGCAAGCCGACGCTGACGGTCTTCAAGCCGAAGAAGGAGCTGGACACCGGCGCGGCGGTCATCGTCGTCCCCGGCGGCGGGTACAACATCCTCGCCTTCGAGCACGAAGGGTCGATGGTGTGCGAGTGGCTGAACTCGCTCGGCGTCACCGGCGTGCTGCTGAAGTACCGCGTCCCCCGTCGGCCGGACCAGCCGAAGGGCGAGCCGCCGGTGTCGGCGCTGCAAGACGCGCAGCGGGCCGTCGGGCTGGTGCGGAGCAAGGCGAAGGAGTGGGGCCTGGACGACAAGCGGATCGGCATGCTGGGCTTCTCGGCCGGCGGGCACCTGACGGCGTGGACCCTCAGCACCACCGACAAGCGGGCCTACGAGCCGGTGGACGCGGCGGACAAACTGAGTTCGCGGCCGGACTTCGTGGTGCTGATCTACCCGGCGTACCTGACGAACCGCGAGAAAGTGCTGTCGCCGGAACTGAAGGTGACGAAGGACACCCCGTCGTGCTTCCTGGCGGTGTCGTACAACGACGACGGCTGCTTCCCCGGCACCCTCGAATTCACGAAGGCGCTGAAGGCGAACAAGGTGCCGGCCGAACTGCACGTGTTCAGCGACGGCGGCCACGGGTACGGGATGAAGCCGAGCGACAAGTCGTATGCCACCTGGCCGAAGCGGTGCGGCGAGTGGCTGGCCGAGCGAGGGTATTTGAAGAAGTGAGCCTTGAACCGCGAGCGTCAGCCGGGTGAACGGCTGACGTCTCACGGCGTCCGCCGTCACTTCCCCTTCGCCGCCTTGGCCTTCGCCTTGGCGGTGTTCTCTTGCCCGGTGGGGCAGTCGGGGCGGAGCGGACAGGCGGCACAGTTGGGCAGGTCGGCGGTACAGGTGGTGTTCGCCAGCACCGCCACGAGGTCGGTGAACTCCGGCCCCTTCGCCTTCGGGATGAAGTGTTCGAGCGTCGCCCGCGCCGCCTCCAGGTCGTCCAGGTCTTCGTCCAGGACGCCGAGCCGCTTCAGCACCCGGATGGTCGGCTCGTCGAGCGGGATGGCGTGCCCGCCGAGAGCCCGCTGCGTCACCCACGCGACCACGAAGTCGTTCACCCCGCCCTTGTAGCGGGCGAGTTGCTTGGCCGCCTGCTTCACGCCCTTCTTGGCGATGTCGCCCAGGTCGAACGAGTACAGTTCCTCGAACACCTTCTGGAGGAACTCGACGACCCGCTCGCCTTTGATCCCCGCCTGCGGCACCGCTCGGACGGCGTCGGCCACCTCGGTGACGGAGCTGACCCGCACCTCGTTCAGGTCGTGGAACCCGCCCTTGAGCGACTGCCACGCGGCGTCGGCCGCCTCCGGTGTCGCCCCGTCGCGGACGATGGCGTAGAGCACCTCCTCCAGCACCGACCGCTCGGCGGTGGCGGCCGGCGGTGCGGGTACCTTCTTCTTGAGCGACGCCTGCACTTGCGTGAGCAGCGTCTGCTTGTTCGTGTTCGCCGCCATGCGAGGGTGCTCAACGGGGGTCGGACGCGGGGTGTGGGGCGGTGCCGGTTGCGTCCCGTCGGTCGGCGGCCGCCTCGTCGGCATTATCGTTATCGCTGTCGGAATCGTCGTCATCCTCTTCTTCGTCTTCGCCGGCCGTTTCGTCAACCTCTGCACTGGCCGTCTCCTCCCGCCGCTTCCGCTCCTCGGCCAGAATGCGGGACACTTCGATGCTCTTCTTCGGGCCGTCATCCAGCACGAACGTCAGCACCGGGAGGAAGCGGGTGAGGAGCCGGTCGGCCAGTTTGGACTGCACGAAGCCGGCGGCGTTCTGAAGCCCCTTCAGCGTCGTCCGCTGTTCGGCCTCGGTGCCCATGACGGACACATACACCTTGGCG
Organism: Gemmatales bacterium; assembly: GCA_038247725.1. Classification (GTDB taxonomy): domain Bacteria; phylum Planctomycetota; class Planctomycetia; order Gemmatales; family Gemmataceae; genus JALHQU01. The sequence goes on along the minus strand of JBBRUO010000500.1, from coordinate 138 downwards.
TGCTGGAGGTCGGCGGCCACCTCGGCGCGGGTGACGGTGACGTTCTTCACGCGGGGGTCGCGGAGGTCGAACAGGATGGTGGTGGCGGCCACCTCGCGGATGACCTCGGCCACGCGGGCCAGGCGGTGTGTTTTCATG
>JBBRUO010000499.1:0-4921 GCA_038247725.1 Gemmatales bacterium | reverse complement strand
TATGCAACTCATCTGTGAGAGCTACCACCTGATGGGTTCGCTCGCCGGGCTGGACGCGGCGAAACTGTCCGCCGTGTTCGGCGAGTGGAACAAGGGCAAACTCGACAGCTACCTGATCGAAATCACCCGCGACATCTTCGGCTACACCGACCCGGACACCGGCAAGCCGATGGTGGACCTGATCCTCGACAAGGCCGGGCAGAAGGGCACCGGGAAGTGGACGGTGGACAGCGCCACCGACAACGGCATCCCGCTGACACTCATCGCCGAGGCGGTGTTCGCCCGCTGCCTGAGCGCGCAAAAGGCCCAGCGGGTCGCCGCCGCGAAAGTGCTGGCCGGTCCGACGGTGAAAGCCCTGGCCGACAGCAAGTCGTTCATCGCGGATGTGGAAATGGCCCTATACGCGGCCAAGATCGTCAGTTACGCGCAAGGGTACGACCTGATGGCGGCGCAGGCGAAGGCGAGCGGGTGGACGCTGAACAACGGCGGCATCGCCCTCATGTGGCGGGGCGGGTGCATCATCCGCAGCGCCTTCCTCGGCAAGATCAAGGAAGCCTTCGACCAGAACCCGCAACTGATGAACCTGATGGTGGACCCGTACTTCGCCGAAGAGTTGAAGAAGTGTCAGGACGGGTGGCGGCGGACTGTCGCGGCCGCCGCGACCAGCGGCATCCCGGTGCCGGCGATCAGCGCCGCGCTGGCGTACTACGACGGCTACCGCACCGCCCGCCTGCCGGCCAACCTGCTGCAGGCCCAGCGGGACTACTTCGGGGCTCACACCTACGAGCGGACGGACAAGCCGGCCGGCGAGTTCTTCCACACCAACTGGACCGGCCGCGGCGGCACCACCAGCAGCAGCACTTATAATGCATAAAGTCAGGCGTTCGGGCGGAGCGGCCCGCCCTTCATCGCGTTCAGCCCGGCCGCCACACGTAGCCGGGCGATTTGCTCCAGCCGCTTCGGGGAACTCGACTCCGCGTCGGTTTTCGCGGCGTGAACGAGCCGAAGCGAGTGGTGGAATTCGGTCTCGATCTCCGCGAGGCGGAGTGTCAACTCGTCGGCGATCAGGGAATCGCCGTCCGCGTGTTCGAGGCGCGCGGCAGTCACGCTCAGGAACCGCTCCAGTGGTTTGCGGATCGTTTCAAACTGATCCAGTATCAATGCCATCCGGTCGTTGGAGTAGGGCGCGGTCGGACTCGCCCACCCGCCGAGGAGCCGTTCGTTGATCGCCCGGAGTTTCCCGGCGTACTCGGCCAGCGTGTCGCACAGGCGGAGTTCTTGGGCGTCGGCGGTCATCAGTTCAGTCATGGTTCCCCTCCCATTCCCGGAGTGCGTGGACCACTTCAAACAGGCGTCGCACGCCTTCCACTTGCCGCCGCTGGTCGTACCCTTCGGCGTTCTTGAACAGGATTTCGCCGGACTTGGTGACCATGTTGGCGATCACCAGCGAGAGCGGCAGGTGTTCGTGTCGGAAGTGGGCATCACCCCGCGAGGACCGCACGAACTCGACCAACGCCGGAAATTCGCCGTCAGTGTAATGGGCGACGGCCGCCTTTCGATCAGGATACCACAGGTCTTCCTTCGTCGTGACCGTCAACAGCCACAACTTGCCCAGCGCGGCCGACAGGAAGGGGTGGAGCCGTCGCAAAACGCCGAGTTCCCCCGCGCGGTTGTCTTTCAGGTACGCGGTCAGAAAACTGTCCTTGTCGCGGGTGAACAGCGGATGATCCTTGTAACCGCCGTGTGGCAGTGACTCGTACCCGAACGCCCCGACCAGAATGACGCCGCGATACTTTCCCGCGCTGAGGGCTTGTTCGTGATCGGCCCACGTCGCGGCACGCCGACCGATCTGCCCCGGCGGGACGACCACGCTTACGCTCGGCTCGTCCGACAAAGCATACTCTTCGACGGTATAACTCTGGTTGTAATCCCACGGGTCGTCGGTCAGCCAGTCGAAGTCGCCGGACAGGATGCGGGCAAGGGTAGTCTTGCCCGCACCGCCGGGGCCGATGATCAGAATCCCTCGCGCCGGTTCCGTCGGCGGGGCGCTCCGGAACCAGTCGCGGACTTCCGTCAGCCGCGCCTTGATGTCGGAGTAGTTCCGCCACGCCCAGCCCAGCGCGCGGATAGCGAAACCGTCTTCGGAAGGCAAGGGAGTCATTGCCGGCTCGGGTATTTGACGGAGAATGTCAGCTCGGCACATTGTAACCAGCGGATCGCACCGCGCCCAACGCGACCCCACCCCCGAACCCCCCCCAAGCCCCGCGCGCTTCTCGTCAACGACGTGCAGAACGAGTACTTCACCGGCGCGCTGCCGATCTCGCACCCGGTCGGGCACCTCGACACAATCCTCGCCGTGATGGACACCGCCGCCGCCGCGAAGGTGCCGACGGTCGTCGTCCGGCACGCCCAGGCGGACCCGAACTCGCCGGTCTTCCGCAAGGGGTCGAAGGAGTGGGACCTTCATCCGGCGGTCGCCGACCGGCCGCGCGACCACCTGTTGGACAAGCACCTGCCCGGCAGTTTCACCGGCACCGATCTCGACGAGTGGTTGAAACGGCACGGCATCGACACCGTGACCGTCAGCGGGTACATGACGCAAATGTGTTGCGACACCACCGCCCGGCAGGCCATGCACCTCGACTACAAGGTGGAGTTCCTGAACGACGCCACCGGCACGTTGAACGTGACCAACCCGGCCGGCACCGTCACCGCCGAGGAGTTACACCGATCGACCCTGGTCGCCCAGCAGATGTTCATCGCCGAGGTGATCGACTCGAAGGCGTGGGCCGCGCGACTGTGAGTGTCGCCGCGCGGTGGGGTTTCGCCGTCAGTTCTGGCACGCCTTCATCGCCACCGCAAGCCCGTCGATTTCGGCCTTGGTGCGCTTCTCGGTGACGGCGACGGTGAGGCCGTCGGTCATCGTCGGGTACCAGTGCCTCAGCGCCAGGCCGGCGTGATAGCCCTGGCCGCGAAGTTCCTTCAGCACCTTCGGCACGTCGCCGGTCACGCTCAGGGCGAACTCCTTCACGAATGGCCGGTTGAACTTCCGCGACACGCCCGGCACCGTCGTCAATTGCTCCGCCGCGTAGTGGGCTTTTTGCAAGCACAGCTCGGCGGTCTCCTTCAGCCCCGCCGGGCCGAGGGCAGTCAGGTGGACGGCCGCCCGCAGGGCGAACAGGCCCTGGTTCGTGCAGATGTTGCTGGTCGCTTTCTCCCGGCGGATGTGCTGCTCGCGGGTACTCAGAGTCAGCACCCAGCACCGCTTGCCGTGGCGGTCGGTGGTCTCGCCGACCAGACGGCCGGGGATCTTCCGCAGGTACTCGGAGCGGCACGTCAGGATGCCGAGGTACGGCCCGCCGAACCCGAACGGGATGCCCAGCCCCTGCCCTTCCGCGACGGCGATGTCCGCCCCGTGGTCGGACGGTTTGGTGAGCAACCCGAGGGACACCGGGTCGAATACGTCGATGAAAAGGGCCCCGACCTTCCGCGCCGCCGCGCCGATGGCGGTCATCTCTTCCAGGTGGCCGAAGAAGTTCGGCGACTGAGCGACGACGGCAATGGTCTTGTCCGTGGCGGCCTTCGCCACGTCGTCCGGGTTCAGGAACCCGTCGGGGGTAGGCAGGGTGCGGACGGTCAGTTCCAGGTTGGCGACGTAAGTATCCAACACCTGCCGGTATTCGGGGTGAACGCTCTCGGCGATGAGCACTTCCCCGCCCTTGCGTTCGGTGATGTTGAGCGCCATCAGCACCGCTTCGGCCACGGCCGACCCGCCTTCATACAGACTGGCGTTGGCCACATCCATGCCCGTGAGCTGGCACATCATCGTTTGGTATTCGTAAATCGCCTGTAACGTGCCCTGGCTGGCTTCGGCCTGATACGGGGTGTACGCGGTGTAATTCTCCGAGCGCGAGGCGATGACATCGACGACGCTGGGGATGAAGTGGTCGTAGGCCCCGCCGCCGAGGAAGCAGACGGCGTCGGTGGCCGACTGGTTCTTGTTCGCCAGCGCCTGCATGTGCGCGGTCAGTTCGATCTCGGAGAGCGCCGGTGGGATGTCCAGCAGGCGGCCGAAGCGGAGGGCCGGCGGGATGTTGGCGAACAGCGCCTCGACGCTCGGTACGCCGATGCGGGCGAGCATGGCGGCGACGTCTTCGGGGGTATTCAGCAGATACGCGGACATGGGGAAACGAGGCTCCGGGGGATCGATTTACGGTTACTGCGTCAGCGTTTCTGCCCATGCGTAGGCACGTTCACCGAATCTGGTGTCATCCGGTTCGTCGTCCAGAATTAACTGCGACACATCCGCGGCGTTAACCATCGGTCGCGAACGGCTCACGGTTCGGAGTTCGTATTCGCCACGCGATCCGAGCCAGTAGAACGTCGCCCCATTGCAGTCGATCACCCATACTTCCGGCACGCCGAGCGCGGCGTGAATCGGTAACTTCGGTAACGGCGAACGCGGGTCTTCGACCCAATGTGCGATGGAGTAGCTGGCATCCGCTTGCACGCACAGCCGTAGGTCATCGCGGCGGAAGGTGGTTCGCCCGGCCCCGGCCAGCTTTAGCGAACAGGCCACCGCGACAGCCAACACCAAGCTCTTGAGCCGACCGCAACGGTTCTCGTGCAAGAAGGCATTGGCGGCAAACCCCAACTTGCCATCGTGGTAAGCCAAGAAAATGTTCGGTCGTCGTTCGGTACGCTGCTGGTCGAACCAGACGTACTCCTCCCATGAGAGTCCGCCGAGCAGGACTGAATCCCCGCTCGCCAAGCCGTCCAGCAATTCGACAGCGGCGCGAAGAAACGATCGAGGCTGGAACAGAACCGCGGCCATGCGAATCTCCCGCGTGCGAGTCCGGCTCGGCGAGCCGGACCTACTCAAAGCCGGTAGCCGTCAATGTCCCGCGATTTGCGCGTCGTA
>JBBRUO010000498.1:0-4930 GCA_038247725.1 Gemmatales bacterium | reverse complement strand
CTCGCCGGCTTCGATCCGGCCGACGATGACGACGAAGAGACGGCCCGGCACGCGGCCGAACGGCAGACACTCGGCTTCGACCCGCGCACGAGGAGCGAGGAGTTGACGGCGTGCAAGGACGACGCCGCGCCGCGCAGCCCGAAGCGGGTGCTGGCGGTGTTGTGCCCGACCGCCAAACGGGAAGCCCGGTGCTGGCGGGAGACGCCGCTGGCCACCTTGCGGGCACGGGGCACGAACAACGGACTTGCGGCGTACCTCGACGAAGTCCGCGCCCGGCTGGCCCCGCTGATCGGACACACCGCCTGACAGGTTCCGCGCCATGGCCGCTACCGTCTTCGATTCCCTGTTGGCCGCGCTGGCGAAGGCGGCCGAGTACAACCGCGACGACGCGGTCGCGCCGGTGTGCGTCCTGTGGCCGGACGAGAAACGGGAGTGGGAACGACTGGCCCCCCGGTTGCGAGCGGTGCTGCCGCACTTCTTCACGTTCGGCGCATACGACCCGGCCGCCCGCACCGGCCCCGCCATCTGGCTGCGGTGCGTGCTGGCCGGCGCGATCCCGGAAACGCCGCTGCCGACCGGTGCGGTCCCCGTCCTCTATCTGCCCGGCGTCGGCAAGGCCACGCTGAAGACGACCGAGGACTGCGCGGCCGAGGTGAAACCGCTGGTGGAGTTGCAGTTCCGCGGCACCGTCTGGACCCAGGTGAACGCCCGGGACTGGACCCTGGCCGCATTCCTGACCACCGACCGGGGCGGGCTGGACCTGACTATTGGGAAGGATCAGGCGACGGCGGCGGCGGTGAAGCGGGCGGTGGAGAAACTGGCCGACGTGCCGGTGGCGGAACTGACCGCGAAGTCCGCCGCCGGGGAGTTGACCGCCGGCTACTTCGACGGGCTGCTGACGGATGACCCAGTGGACGACCTGTTGGCGTGGCTGGCCGACCCGACGGGGACGCGGGGCCGGTGGGAGGCGGGCCGGTGGGAGGCGCTGTGCGGCCGGTGCGAGGCGGATTACGGGTTCGACCCGGTGTCGGACGGTGAACTGACCGGGGCCGAGAAGCTCGGCACGCAGCCGAAACTGGCGTGGAAGTCGGCCTGGAAGCGGTTCGCCGCCAACCCCGCGCGGTACGCCGGTCTGGAGCCGCTGCTACGGAGGGCGAAGCCGACGCCGAAGGGGTTCGACTTCGGCGGCGAGGAGGTGTGGCCGCAGGACAACGAGGCCGAGGAAGCCGTTCTTCGCGCCGCTCTGGACGCCCTGCCGACGATGCCTTTGGCGAAAGCCCGTGAGGCGGTGTCGGAGTTGGAGGCGAAGCACGGGCCGCGCCGGGAGTGGGTGTGGGCCAAGTTGAACCGCGCGTCGTTGGCGTCGGCATTGCGGCACCTGGCGGCGATGGCGACCGCCACCGCGACTCCGTTGGGCGGGGCCACCCCGGACGACATGGCGACGGCGTACACCGCCGGCGGCTGGCAGGCGGATGCCGCGGTACTCGACGCGCTGGCCGCCGTCTCCACCGCCCAAGACTTGGGCGCGGTCGGCGCGGCGGTGGGTCACATCTACGGCCCGTGGCTGCGAGACGCGGCCGAACTCTTTCAGCAGCGGGTGCGAGCGAATCCGCTGCCCGGCCAGGAGCAGGCCCGATTGGGGGCGGTGCCCACGGGCACCTGCGTGCTATTCGCCGACGCCTTGCGGTACGATGTCGGGCAGAAGTTCCTCGCGGAAGTCACCACCCGCGTCGGGTCCGTACAGACGAGCTACCAGTTCGCCGCCGTGCCGAGCGTGACGCCGACGGCGAAACCGGCCGTGTCGCCGGTGGCCGGGAAACTTCAGGGCACCGCCGCCGGCGAGATGTTCCTGCCCTGCCTCGCGGCGGACGGAAAAGACCTGACGACGGATCGCTTCCGCAAGCTGCTCGACGCCGAGGGGATCCAGTTCCTCGCGGCGAACGAGACCGGCGACCCGGCGGGGCGGGCGTGGACCGAGTTTGGCAACCTGGACCAGGCCGGCCACAACGAAGGCGTCGGTCTGGCCCGCCGGATCGCCGAACTGGTGACGACCCTGACACACCGGGTGGAGGCCCTTCGGGCCGCCGGCTGGAAGGAGGTCCGCGTCGTCACCGACCACGGCTGGCTGCTGCTTCCCGGCGGGTTGCCGAAGTGCGACCTGCCGAAATACCTGGCCGAGACCCGGTGGGGCCGGTGCGCGGTGGTGAAGGCGTCGGCGGAAGTCGAATACCCGTGCGCGCCGTGGTTCTGGGCCGACGGGGTTCGGGTGGCCTCGCCGCCTGGGGTCGGCTGCTTCGTCGCCGGCAAGGAGTACGCCCACGGCGGGCTGAGCGTGCAGGAGTGCGTCGTCCCGCGGTTCGCCATCCGCGCGGGCGCTACCGGCCTAGCATCCGCCCGGATCGCGTCGGTAAAGTGGACTCGCCTTCGGTGCCGAATCCGAATCGAGGGAATGACCCCTGGTTGTCGAGCCGACCTGAGAGACAAGCCGGCGGACCCGGCCTCCTCGCTGACCGGGGAGAAGGTGATCGGGCCGGACGGGGCGGTGTCGCTGGTCGTCGGCGACGACGGGCGGGAAGGCACGGCGACGACGGTGGTGCTCCTGGACGCGGCCGGCGCGGTTGTTGCCCGCGCGGCCGTCACGGTGGGAGGGTAGGTGAAACCCATGGAACTGGACCACCTGGATACGGCCGCCGCGGCGGGCTTCGACGGGTACATCGTCCGGAAGGATCTGGTGCGGAAGTTCGCCCGCCAGTTCCCGGTGCCGACGTACGTGTGCGAATTCCTCCTCGGCCGGTACTGTGCCAGCACGGACGAGGGGGAGATCGAAGAGGGGTTGAAGATCGTCGAGCGGCAACTGCGGGACCGAACGGTTCGCAGCGGCGAGGAGGAACTGTTCAAGGCGCGGGCACGCGAGGCGGGGTCGGTCAAACTGATCGACATCGTGTCCGCCCGGCTCGACGCGAAGACCGACTCGTACGTCGCCAGCTTGCCGAGCCTGCAGCTGAGAGACGTGAGCGTCGGCGACAAAATCGTGCGGGAGAACGAACGCATCCTCACCGGCGGGTTCTACGCCGAGGTGGATCTGACCTACGACGCGGTCATCGCCCAGGAGTCTAACGGCCGGCCGTTCGGCGTCTCGGCCCTGCGGCCGATTCAGCTCTCCAAGCGGGACGTGCTGGACGCGCTGTACGAGGGGCGGGCGAAGTTCACCACCGCGGAGTGGAAGGCGTTCCTGTTGAGGAGTATTGGCCTGGAACCGTCCGGGATGAGCGAGCGGAACCGAGACGCCCTCCTGATGCGAATGGTGCCGTTCGTCGAAAGTAACTACAACCTGGTGGAACTCGGCCCGCGGGGGACGGGTAAGAGTCACCTGTTCCAGCAGACCTCACCCTACGCGCATCTCGTTTCGGGCGGGAAGGCGACGGTGGCCCGCATGTTCGTCAACAACTCGACGGGCCAGCGGGGGCTGGTGTGTCTGTACGATGTCGTGTGCTTCGACGAGGTGTCGGGCGTGTCGTTCGACCAGAAGGACGGCGTGAACATCATGAAGGGGTACATGGAGTCGGGCGAGTTCAGCCGCGGCAAGGAAAGCATCCGGGCGTACGGGTCGGTGGTGATGGTCGGCAACTTCGATGTGGACGTTCAGCACCAACAGCGGGTCGGCCACCTGTTCGGCCCGATGCCGCCGGAGATGCGGAACGACACGGCGCTGATGGACCGCATTCACTGCTACCTTCCGGGGTGGGACGTGCCGAAGATCGCGGAGCCGATCAAGACGAACCACTTCGGGCTGGTGTCGGACTTCCTCAGCGAGTGCTGGACCCGCCTTCGCGGCCACAACCGCTCGACCGCGCTGCAGGGGCGAGCGACCTTCGGCGGGGCGCTCTCGGGCCGAGACCAGAACGCCGCCACCAAGACAGTCAGTGGGCTGCTCAAACTGATCCACCCAGACCCCGACGCCCGCGTGCCGGACGAGGACCTGGAATGGGCGATCCGGCTGGCGCTGGAATGCCGACGGCGTGTGAAGGAGCAGCAGAAGCGGATCGGGTCCGCCGAGTTCCGCAACACGCAGTTCAGTTACACGCTCGGACCGGACGGGGTCGAGAAGTTCGTCGTCACCCCGGAGCTCCAGAGCGAGGACCACGTCGGCCGCGATCCGCTGCCGCCGGGCCAGGTGTGGGCGATCAGCCCGGCCAGCCAGGACGAGCCGTCGGGGCTGTACCGCATCGAAGTGACGGAAGGGCCGGGAGGCGGCGTCCGCATCCTGAACCGCCCCGCCCCCGCGGGGTTTAGCGAATCGGTCCGGTACGCCGAGGCGAATCTGAACGCCCGTGCGGGCGAACTGGTCGGCGACCGCAACCCCCGCGAGCACGAGTTCTCGGTTCAATTGCGTGCCTTCGACGCCGGCAAGGGCGGCCAGTCGTTGGGGGTGGCCGCCCTCATGGCGATGTGCGGTGTGCTAATCGGCAAGAGCCTGCGGGGCGGTCTGGTGGTGGTCGGTGGGTTGAACCTCGGCGGGTCGGTCGATCCGCTTCACAACGCGGTGGATGTGGTCGAACTGGCGGTCGAGAAGGGGGCATCGGTGGTGCTGATGCCGGTCTCCGCCCGAAAACAGTTGTTCGATCTGTCCGACGACATGGCGACGCGGGTGAACGTGCTCTTTTACAGCGACACCCGTGAAGCGTTCCTGAAGGCGATGGCGGATTGACGGTAGCCGGTCCGAAGTGGGGCCCAACCGTATCTGGCAGTTGGGCGTTCTTACAGCATCCAGGTTGCATTTTGGTGCGTCATGCCCGTCGTCTCGCTGCCCGTTTTGCCCACCACTGGCCTCCGCCTGACCCCGACGGACGTGACGCAGTTCGTGCGGCACGAGCAGTGCGAGCGGCTGTTGCGGTTCCGCTTGGCGGATCGGGCCGGGCACGACTTCATG
>JBBRUO010000497.1:0-4947 GCA_038247725.1 Gemmatales bacterium | reverse complement strand
CATGACCGTCGGGGGCGGATACGGGCCATTCGGGGAGGTCGGGGCGGTCGTCGGGTACGGGCCGTAGTTCGACTCCGGCGGGTCGTCCGGGATCGCCTCGGCCTTGGCGGGGGGCAACCGCCACAGGCGGACGCTGCGGTCGGTGCCTCCGGACGCCAGCACCTTGCCGTCCGGCCGGAACACCACCCGCTCGACCGTCCGTGTGTGCCCGCGGTACGCCGCGATCCGCTCGCCGGTCGCCACCTCGATCAGGTCGATCACGCCTTCGGCCAGGTCGCGGCCGCCGTGTCCGCAATACGCCAGTCGGGTGCCGTCCGGGGAGAAGACGATCTCGGCGACGAAACGGGCCTGCACCTTCACTTCGCGGAGTTTCGCCCCGGTCACGGCGTCGAACAGGAGGATCTTCGGGTCGCGAACCTCCCCCTCTTCGACGGGCATCTGCCCAAACTGGTTGGGACGGAAAATGGGTTCGCCCGTCATCACTGCTACGACCTTGCCGTCCGGACTGACCGCCCAAACCCACGGCTGGCTCACCTGGCGGAATAGCTGCTTCTTGCCGACCGGGTCGAACACGCGGATCTCGCCTTGGTGGTGGATCAGCACGCGATCCGTGCCGAGCATTTGAATCGACTGGATGCCGAGCAGGTCGTTCTCGACGAGCGGGCCGGACGCGATCTCGGTCCCGTCGGCCGCGTTCAGGATCAGCACGGCCGGCGTCGGCTTCGCCACGACGACCGCGAGGCGGTCCCCCGCCGCCGATGCCGCCACGTCGATTACGTCCCTGCGGCGGTAGGCGGATTTCCCGGTCGCCGCGTCCCACGCCTGGAGATCGAAGGTCCGCACCTGGCCCCGCAACCATTCCGCCTCGGGGCGCAGGACGACCGTCAGCACGCGCGTGCCGCCGGGCAACACGGCCCACCTGTGGTAGCGGTCGTCGGCCGCGTCGGCGAGGGTACTAACCACGCGGTCGGTGCCCGCGACCCGCACTTCGACCGGTGCGACTTTCGCGTTCGTCGTGGTGCGCGGCGGTGCCACCAGGACGAGCAGCCCGTCGGGCGAGTCCACGGCGGCGACGGTGACGACGTTCGGCCAGCGCACGGCCGCGCCGGTCTGCCGGTCCCAGATCGCCGTCACCTGGTCGAGACAGTCGCAAACCGGGAGCAGAGCGGGCGGGCGCGGGCCGCCGGTGAGGAGGTATGGCGCGACCCCGAACCGGACGAACGCCGACGCCGGCCCCACCTGCCGCAGCGGGTCCGCCGTGTCACCGTCCCACAGCCGTACCTTGTCGCTGCACGTGCCGAAGCTGGCTAGCACGGCGTTGTCCGGGCTGAACGCCAGGTCGATAATTGGTCCCTCGTGTTCGAACCGGGCAGCGACCTGCTGTTTGGAATCGGCCGACCAGCAGACCACGTCGGGCACGTTCGCCTTGAACGGGATAACATTCTCCGGGTGGTGGCGGAAGCCGGCCGCGAGGTGGACGCCGTCGTCACTCCAGGCCAGGCAGGTGACGCCCAGCCGCCCTTCGCGGTCGAGCGTGTGGAGAAGTCTCGCCGTGGTGCTGTGCCTCACCTTCACCAGCGTGGCGGTCGGGTCTTTGGCGGCGCACTTCAGCGGGTCGGGCAGGGTGCAGGTAGACTCCTTCACGGTGATTCCGGCCGCGGCCGAGGCGATCCGTCGGCCGTCCCCGCGCCAGGCGATGGCCTCGATCGGGGCGTCCTCCTCGACGCGGAAGGTGAGCTTGTTCGCCGGTCGGTCCCAGATGCGGAGGAGGTTGTCGCCGGGGCGGTGACAACGCTGCTTTTGCACGGTGATCGATTCGTTGACGGTGTATGTCTCGTAGACGAGCTTCTTCTCCGTGTCCAGGCACTTGCAGGGCTCCGGCTTCCCGTCAACCTGCCGTGTGCCTGTCCGCTCGACGGTCACCAGGACGTCTTTCGCCACGGTCTTGGAGGCTGGGCGCGACACCATCGCCGTGTACGGCATGACCTCGACCCGCGGTTCCAGCCACGGACCGGGGCGCTGGACCAACTGGACGACGCAGCTCGGCACATCCACATCCTTTGCGACCGTCACAGGCTTCTGCACTTTCACGACGTATTCGACGTCGCAATCCTTGCCGTCGGTCGCCTTGAGAGTCTTCTTCACTTTTTCGTCGACATAGGCGTATTCGGTCGCAGTCACCCTCTGCTTGGTGGTGACCGGGACTTCCCGCAGCCATGCGACCGCTGGCCCATCGTTTCGCTTCACCTCGGCCCCGCCGACGGCGGCGATCCGCTGGCCGTCCGGGGCGAACGCCAGTTGCGAGACGATGCCGATGTCGGGGACGTGGATCACCTCGGTGCCGACCGGCACCGCCCACGCGCGGACCTCGCCGTTCTCCCGCACCGTGGTCGCGGCCAGTTCCGTCCCCTTCGGACTGAACGCCAGCACCACGCCCTTGAACGGCACCGGGGCGAGCGGTTGATCGAGTGCCGGAATCCGCGCCCCAGTGGCCACCTCCCACACGCCGAGCTGGTGCGGTTGCCCGGCGGCTGCGGCGTAGGCGACGGCGACCTTGGAACCGTCCACGGTGACGGCCGCGGTCGGCCAGAAGCCGTCGATCTGCCACCCCGCCAACCGGTTGCCGGTCGCCACCTCGAACACTTCCACGTCGATGGTCAGCGGCGGCTCTTTGCCTTCCTTGTCTTTTGGCCCGCCGTTCGCCTTCACCACCACCACCCGCTTGCCGTCACCGCTGACAAGGACATCCCGGTTCGGCCCGGCCGCACCGAACTGCGGCGGCGCGGGCATCGCTGGCAGCTTGCCGTCCAGCTTGCCGAACTTCTTCGTCACCCCGGTCCACACGTCCCACTGGGTCAGGGTGCGGTCGTCGCCGAGGCCGATCAACTGCCCGCCGCCGCCGCCGGGGAAGGTGAGGTCGGCCATCCCGCCTTGCGGCGTCGGCAGGCGGTTCAGCCGCCGACCGTAGTCCGGCGCGCGGGCCAACTTCATCGCAGCCAGTCGCCAGTCCACGCCACGACGGTTGGCCGGCACGTCGGCGAGCAAGTTCTCCGCCCCGTCGCCACCCCTGGCAGCCATCGCGACCCGGTCGTCGTCCCGGTCCAGCATCACCAACTCGAATTCCTTCTGTGCGCCGTCCGCGAGCTTCTCGGCGGCGACGGCGCGGGCCAACTTGGCGAGCAGTTCCAGATTGGCCGCCCGGAGTTGATCGGACAGGTCGTCGGCGCGGGCCGACCCGGCGTCGCGGTCGCGTTCCACGACGCGCAGTTGATCGACCAACTCGACAGTGCGCAGGGTGAGCAGCACGCCAATCACGACGAACAGCGCGAGGACGACGCCCACGGCCCCGGCGAGGACCGGCTCCCGCTTCACCCAGCGGACGGTGCGTTCCACGACGCCGAGCCGGCGGGCGAGGATCGGCTGTCCGTCCAGCCAGCGGCGGAGGTCGTCGGCCATCTCCTGGCAACCGGCGTAGCGGTCGCGCGGCCGCTTCGCCATCGCCTTCAGGCAGATCGTTTCCAGGTCGCGCGGGATCGCCCGGTCCACCTTCCGCGGCGGCTCCGGGGTGCCGTGAATCTGGTTGTGGATGACGACCGCCGCCGGCCCCTCGAACGGGGTGCGTCCGGTGAGCAGTTCGTAGAGCGTCACGCCCAGGCTGTACTGGTCGGCGGCCGGCTGCGCCTCGCCCTGCTGCCCGGCCGCCTGCTCCGGGGCCATGTACGCCGGGGTGCCCATCACGGTGCCGTCGCTGGTCACGCGCGAGCCTTCGTCGAGGCGAGACGCCAGCCCGAAGTCAGTAAGGAGCGGTTGCCCGGACTCGTCGATTAGCACGTTCGCCGGTTTCACGTCGCGGTGGACGATCCCCTGCGCATGGGCATAGGCCAGCCCCTCGGCGAGTTTGCGAACAGTCTCGGCGGCCTCGCGTGGATCGGGCCGGCGGTCTTCGATCACGCGGTCGAGGGGGTTGCCGGTGATGAACGCGGCGGCGATGTACGGCCGGCCGTCGGCAGTCCCGGACTCGAACACGGGCACGAGGTTCGGGTGCCGCAACTGCGCCGCTGCCCGCGCCTCGCGGAGGAACCGCTCCACCCGCTGCGGGCTTTCCAGCACCGCCGGGTGCGGCACCTTGAGCGCCACCTCGCGGTCGAGTTGCGGGTCGTAGGCGCGGTACACGCGGCCGAACGCGCCGGCCCCGAGTTCGCCGCGGAGTTCGAACCGCCCGAGCGTCCCGGCTCCTCCGGTCGGCCGGCTCACCGGGGCAACCGCCTTCGCCGCGGCCGGTTTCGCCGTCCCGCTGTCGCCCACCGCTGCGGCGGCCATTCCGGCGGGGAGGGCGGAACCGTCGCCGGTCGTGGTGGTCGGCCCGCCGACGAGGACGGTCGTCGCGCAGCCGCGGCAGCGCACCGACTTGCCGAGGTACTCTTGCGGCACTGCGGCCGACTTTCCGCAGTTCCCGTTCGGGCAGGTGATTCGTAGTTTCACTGCTCGGCTCCGGATCCGGTACGTGGGGTGTATTCGCCAGCATCCGCCCACCGGCACGTGGCACGGTCTGCAACTCTCGAATGTACATATGGCAACAGTACTGTCCGGCTAATCCACTACTTGGCTGACGCAATTACCTGTCTTGGCTGTGGTTGCGTCGCCATTTCGCCGTACACGACTTCAACTTGGTCGGCGATACTCCGGCCTCCGCTGACTCCCAGCCGAGGCGGGAGACACGCCGATGTTCGCCGGATCCACCGTTCTCGCTCAACTCCTCGACTACCTCCCGCGACGCGATTTCCACGACTGCGTGGCACGCTACGACGGCGACCATCGACTCCGCAACTTCTCCTGCCGCGATCCGTTCCTCACCCTCGCCTTCGCCCAACTCACCTTCCGCGAAAGCCTCCGCGACATCGAAACCTGCCTCCGCGCCCTCGGACCCAAACTGTACCACGCCGGCTT
>JBBRUO010000496.1:0-4961 GCA_038247725.1 Gemmatales bacterium | reverse complement strand
CGGGTCGCTCTCCATCGGAATGTCGGTGCTGGGCACGGTGCTCGTGGCGAACGCCATCCCGTGCACGGGGTACGGGTGGGTGAGCGACCGGAGGACCGTGGTGCGGTCGAGCAACTTGGCGATGCGCGGTAGAATTTCCCCGACCCGCACCCCGTTCATCGACGTGGCGATGGAGCGCAGGGTGCCGCGGACCTCTTCGGGGGCGTCGGGCTTGGGGTCGAAGGTGTCGAGTTGGCTGGGCGACCCCCACAGGTACAGCAGAATGCAGCGCTTGGCTTTACCGAAGCTGTCCTTCGCGGCGGGTTCGCCCGGCGCTTTCGCGACTGATGAACCCGTGAGGGAAAGCCCCAGCGGGGCGAGTGCGCCGATGTTCATCCAGTCGCGCCGGGTCAGCCCGTCGCTCGTCACTGATCGTGTGGTCATGTGTCACTCCACGTAAATGGACTCGTTGCTGCCCGGCGTCACTCGCGCTCAAGGTTTCCAGATCACGGCCCCGGCGTGGTAACCCTTCCGCAGCGGCGAGTTCTGCGCGTAGAAGACGGTGACGATGCGGCCGTCCTCGCGCTCGGCACTACTCGGGTAGCCGAGGTCGCCGGACGCGAGTTCGATCACCCGCTTCGGCTTGCCCCACGTCTTCCCCTTGTCGTCGCTGAACCGGACCTCGACGCCGGGTTCCTTGCGGTTGCCGTAGCTCAGCAGCACCCGCCCGTCTTTGAGTCGTAGCAGGTGGGCCGGGTGGCGGTGGTAGCCGGTGAGCAGCCCTTCGTCCTTCCAAGTCTTGCCGTCGTCGGTCGAGCGGTACTGCCGAAGCTCTTGACCGTACTCGGGTGTCGGGCGGTCGTCGGTTCTCGCCGCCGCGAGCGACTCGCCGTCGCCCATGTGGAGAGCGGCGGTCTCGTTGATGCTTTTGCCGATGAGGGCCGGATTGCCCCACGTTTTGCCGTCGTCGTCGCTGCGAACCATGTAGGCGGCGAAGGGGTTCCCGGCGTCGTTGAACGGCGTCACGTCCTTCCGGGTCGTCATGTACAGGACCGCTCGCACCGACCCGTCCTTGCCGGTGCTGATGGTGCCGTAGGGGATCGCCGCATACTTGTGTTCAAACCCGGCGTCGAAATCAGCGACCCTCTCCCACGTCTTCCCCTCGTCGGTCGAGCGGGTGACGACCGGCTGGAGTAGCCGCCGCTTGCCGGTCGTGTCCTCGGCGTCGCCCATGCCGCCCGCGACAGCGAGCAAATCACCCTTCGAGTTGAACCCTACGGCGAAGTGAACCCGGTTGGATCGCTCGTCGGTGCGCTTCGCCACCGTACCCCGGAGTTGCCAAGTCTTCCCGCCGTCGGTGCTGTCCCAGCAGTCGGTGTCGCCGGGCTTGATGGTATGGCTCGGCTGATTGAACCCCGACATCAGCAACCGCCCCTTCGGGAGGACGACGAGGTTCGGCCACAGCCCCGCGTCGATGGCGACAACGGCCTGATGCTCCGGCTTGATCTCGGCCAATTTCTCTTCGGCTCGTTTAGGTGCCACTGGCGGTTGAACCGACTCGTACACGGCGGTGGCGGATGCGAAGGTGTTGCCCGAACAAACGAACATGCCACACCGCCCCGCGCCCATTGTCGTCGTGTGAGACAGCACCGGCTTGCCCCAGTCTTTGCCGTCCGTCGACACGAACACTTCGATTACTCGACCCGTGCGAACGAGCCTCAGGTGGCTCGGCAGCGCGGTCTTGCCGAGCGATTTCGACTGGTTGTCGTCCTGGTCGGCGCTCTTGTTACGCCAGCGGCAGACGAGATTGCCCGTCGCTTCGACTTGAACCGAGAAAAAGCGGCTGGCCTTCTCATCCAGGGATTCGCGGATCATCAATCCCGAGGCGGTCGGCGGTCGTCCGTCCGTGTGATAGGCTTTCGGCCCGCCGGCGTTCCTCGACAAACTGACCAGCCGAGCGGACATCTCGAAATCGCCCGTCGTGGGCTTACTGGCGAACACACCCTGATCGCGGACCCGTTCCCAGAACGAGGTCATCGCGTGACCGCAACCCGTCAGGGCAAACGTACCTTCGCTCACATCGACCGATCCGGGGATCGCCGGGGCGTTGAGTTCGTGGTACGCCCAACCGGCCGCTAACGTCGCTGACGTCACCGTCACGATGCAGGTCTGCGTCACCTTGTCCACGGTCGCACTCATCGTGCATTTCCCCGGCTGCTTGCCGACGACGACAGCGACCTGTTCGCCGATCTTCCTCACCTCGGCCACCGTCGGGTCGCTGCTAACCCAGGCGACCTCGCGCTCGAACGAATTCAGCGGGGCGAGCGTTGCGTTGAGCGTGGCTCGGCCGTGTGTGGGGATCGCGAGGTCTCGTTGATCGAGGGCGAGTCCGGTGACTTCGGTTTTGGGCAGGCAGTCAATCGCCTCGTTCAGTTCGACGGTTGCGAGCCTCACGCCTTCTTTCGCGTCCTTCGCCGTCACCGCGAGCCGGTAGCGATTCCACTTGGCCGCATTCGCCAGGGTGAACTCGCGGCGTGGCACGCGCTCACCGAACCCCGGATTGGATTGCACATCGAGTTCCGTCCAACGGAGGCCGTCGTTGGAACCCGAAAGCGTCAACGACGCTGGCAAGCGATCCTTGTCGGGGCAGACGACCGTGTAGGAGGTCGCCCGGTACTTTCGGCCGTCGGCGTACTGGCACTCGATCCAACTCGATGCGGCCTTGTCGAGCCAAGCCGTCTTGTCGTCGTGGTCGAATGCCTTCATTGCCACGGAGGATGGATCGGCCTCGCCCCGTGCGGTGATGAGGCCCATCCCCGCATCGGCGTAATAGGCTGTGTTGAACGTCAGTTTCGATGGCCGTCCCCGACCGGCCGTCTGCAAATCTTCGAGCACCTGTTCGAGTTGTCCCTTGGGCGACTTCAGGACGAGGTACGAATGCCCGCGGTTTCCATCGGCCTTCCAGGTGTTGACGCCGGTCTTGGCATCGACGACGTTGGTGCCCCCCTCGACCTGTTTGTACCAAGGGGCCGGGCCGCGCACTGCGACGAGACAAGAGACCGGATCCCAACTCAAGCGGTCGCCGGCGAACCCGGCACCCGGGTAGTGGCGGTAGGCCACCGTCAACGGGTTGTGTTCGGGCATCTCGAACGTGACGCGGCGGCCGGAGTTCGTCGAGCCGCCTTCGCCGTTGAACAGGATCGGTGTCGGCCAGGCGGAGCAGACCAGCGCGGCCGATGCCGGGTCTTGCTTGAAGTTCCACTCCCCTTCTTTCAAGTTCCCCTGCGGCGGGTAGATCCCGCCCATGACTTCGAGGCGTTTCACCTTCTTCGCCACGAGCGCGGCCCCGTCGAGCGAGCTGGCGGTGTCCGGCTTCGATTTCAGCAGGTTGGCGATGTTGCGAAGCGGGCCGACCGCGACGATGACCACGCTGCCGTCCGCCTCGTTCTCCAGGATGCGGCGGTAGGTGACGACCGCGTCCGGGTAGTCTTTCCCGCTGAGGAATCGGCACGGGTAACGACGGACGATCTCGGCGGCGAACCCTTTGTGATCGAGGAAGGCCTTGTCCTTCAACGTCGCCACCGGGATTTGGGGGCGTCCGAACCACGTGTTGATAGCATCGAGGCACGGTGCGATTTCATCGGTGGAGGTGCAACCGATGGTCGCCAGCAACTTCACCTCGCCGCGTTGGACCGCGCCGTGCAGGAGGAATAGCGCGCCGATGTCGTCGCAGTCGTGGTCCACGTCGGTATCGAAGATGATCCGCTTCGGCGGCTCGGCCCCCATTATCGGGAGGCACAACAGCGTGATGTTCAAGGCCAAAGCGATGAGCAGCGACCGGAGCGATACATTCCTCATATTCAGGTCGTCCTCGTTGTGGTTCGCGTCAGTGTTGTGAATCGGTCGCAAGGGAGCTTGCCCCTCATCGATCACTCGTCGATGTTCTCGCCGACCACAACTTTGCCTTTCCCGGTGTTCTCCAGCTTCAACCCGCCGAGGAGCCGACTGCCGGTCACGACCGTGCTCTTCGACCGTTTGCCGAGGCGGATGTGCGCTCGGGTCAGGCCCGTAAAGTCGGACCCGCTCACGGTCAGCCCGTTCCCGTCCGAGTCGATCGCCGGGTGGCCGGCATCGACGAACCCTTTGGGGACGAACGGCCCTTCGGGGTGGTAAAAGTGACAGCCGATGAACGTGGCTCGACCCTGCCCCCGGTTCAGAACGTGCGTGGCTTTCCCGTCGGCATCAGACAGGTACGGGTGGTCCGATGCCCCGGTGCCGAACAGCCCGCAGTTGGCGAACTTCACCGGGCCGAGGCTCCCCCTCTCGACCACCACCCCCGCGTTGATCTGGCAGTTCGTGAAGAGTAGCCCGGCGTGGACCTGGCTGTACTCGACCCGCACGGCCACATCGCACAGGTCCGAGCCGCTGTTCGTCACCATCGCGTTGCCGGCGTCGTGCCGGATGGCGGTGAAGTGGAAGCCGGTGTGATACCCGAGGCAGAACACGTTGGAAATCATCTGCCAGTCGGTGCGAGCGAACCGGAACGCCGTTCCCGTGGCACGGGTTGTTTTGATTGGTTCGTTCGTCCAGAACGGCCAGAAGTGGACGTTCTCGATCCGCCCGCAATCGAGACACTGATCCACGAACAGGCCGGCGTTGAGGGGCTGGCCGTGAAGCCCCGAAATGAAGTGCCGACCGCAGGCATGGGTGCCGAAGTCCACGGCGTTCCACGGGTTCACGAGCAGCACGTCGAGAAGGGCGATGTTGTCGCCCTGCCCGCGGACGCACCACGGGTACGCCACGGGGGTCTTCGCGTCCTGCTCGGGATAGAAGACCGTCAGCCCCTTGATCACCGCGTTCGGCTTGAGGAAGAAGAGCGGTTCGCCATCGGACTTGCCTTTCCCGCCCACGGCCAGGATCGTACTGCCGTATCCCTGGGAGCGGGCAGTGGGTGCGCGGAAGACACCTTCCAAGGTGACGTT
>JBBRUO010000495.1:0-4966 GCA_038247725.1 Gemmatales bacterium | reverse complement strand
GGAGGTGAAAAAGACCGGCCCACCCCTGACCAGATGCGACACCCTCGGTAGGTTTGCGAATGAAATTGTAGCAGCCGGCCCGTGCGTGGCCCCGCCGGGTCTCCGCGGCGGCCGTCCCTGTTTTGTTAGCCCGCCGCGCAAGCAAGGGGCGTGAGGCCGTGGGGACACGGTGACAACTGGCCCCAAAGTGGTTCGCCCCTCGCTCGCGCTTCGGGCTAACAAAGAGAAGGAATCTCCCCTCCCGGTTGCTTCGCAACCAACCTCCCCTCAACGAGGGGAGGTGAAAAAGACCGGCCCACCCCTGACCAGATGCGACACCCTCGGTAGGTTTGCGAATGAAATTGTAGCAGCCGGCCCGTGCGTGGCCCCGCCGGGTCTCCGCGGCGGCCGTCCCACCACCGGCCGATCCGCTACGGTCGCGCCGGCGGAACACCAATTCCCGCCGAAAGTTCCGTCTCTCATAATTCCCAAAGGGACGCCCGGTTATAATGAATGTGGTTCCGGCGTTCCCACCTGCCCCCATCCCGGAGTGACTCCGATGATCGTCTCCGCTCGTCGTCGAATGGCCGCCCGTCGGCCCGGCTTCACGCTTCTCGAAGTGCTGGTGGTCGTCGCCATCCTGGTGATCCTGGCCGGCGTTGCCGGGGTCGCCGTGTTCGGCTACCTCGATGACGCAAAAGTGGACACCGCCCGCACGCAGTGTGAGTTCTTCGAGAAGCAGTGCAAGGCCTTTTACGCCAAACACGCCCGCGCGCCCCAGGGTCTCATGGAACTGGTTCAGCCCGACCCGGCGCTCGGCAAGCCTCTCGTTGATGGCGGCGTTGCTGCCCTCACCGACCCATGGGGGACCGGGCAGTACCAGTTGGACAACAACGAAGCGACCGATGCGTACGGCGCCCCGATCTTCACCGTCACCTGCTTTGAAGGTGGGCAGAGCGGCCGGCAGATCTTCAGTACGAGCCGGACGCGACAGATGAATCAACCGCAGTGAGTGGCGGCGACTCAGGGGGCCGAATCCCTGAGTTCCGAGTTGGCGGGGTCGGAAGTCGAACACGTTGAGTTGAGTCCGGCTTCTGGTTTGAATCCGCGCGGGTTCCGCTCTTGCCTCCGGCACCAAGTCACGATCCCGTCCAAACTCCGAAGGGGAAGTCCCATGACCCGCTCCCCGTCTTACCGACCCGGCTACACTTTACTTGAGATGGTCGTCGTACTGGCCGTGGTTCTCCTCATCGGCTCGATCATTCTGCCGACGCTCACCGGGATGACCGGGAACACCAAAGTGAAAGGGGCGGCGGACGCGGTGAAAGCCCGCCTGCTGGAAGCCCGGCTGAACGCCATGGACCAGGGGCGGCCCTACGTGTTCAGCGTCTCCGAGGACGGGACCAAGATGCGGGTCGCCCCCGACGAGACCGTCGAGGGTGAACTATCCGCCGACGGACAGCCCCTCCCCGCCCCCGTCATCGACGAAGACATGCCGTCGGAAATCGCCGTCAAGGCGAACATCACCGACGGGGTGATGATCGGTGACACCGCCGACGGCTACCAGATTCTGGCCATTTTTCAGCCCGACGGCACCTGCGCCCAGGATTCCCCGGATATCCTGGTGCAAGAGAACGGCGTCACCGGTGTCGTCGTGAACGTCCGCGGGTTGACCGGGGCCGTGTCGCTGAACAAACCGACGACCGCCAACGGAGGGATGCCGTGAGACTGCACCACCGCTCCCCCGCCCGCCGGTCGGGGATGTCGCTGCTCGAAGTGCTGGTGGCCTTGGCCATCTTCATCATGGCCTTGGCCGCGCTCGGGCAACTCGTCCAGTTGGGGTTGGAGCAGGCCGTCGAGGCCGACCGACAGACGGTCGCCGCCCGACTCGCC
Organism: Gemmatales bacterium; assembly: GCA_038247725.1. Classification (GTDB taxonomy): domain Bacteria; phylum Planctomycetota; class Planctomycetia; order Gemmatales; family Gemmataceae; genus JALHQU01. The sequence goes on along the minus strand of JBBRUO010000495.1, from coordinate 3,094 downwards.
CAGTCGAAGATGGCCGAAGTCGAGGCCGGCGCGATCTCGGTGTTCGGCGACGAGGGGAATTTCGACGACCAGGAGACGCTCGCCGACGGCACCACCCTGTGGCGGTGGGAAGTGGCGGGCGCGCCGACGGACACCTCGAACGTGTACGACGTGACCGTCACCGTGTCCACCACGGCCGGGTATCCGTTCAGCCTCAAATTGAATCAACTGATCTTCGACCCGATGTACCTGGGCACCGCCGCCCCGGCCGTCGCCCCGGAAGACCCGAACGCCGTCCCCGAGGGGCAATAACTCGTGACCGCTCGCCGCACCGCCCGCCGGTCGGGGTACACCCTGATCGAGTTGCTCGTCGCCAGCGCCATCGCCACGCTGCTGATGCTGGCCCTCTATTCGGCGTTCGACCTGACCGTCACACAGACCGAGATCGGCCGCGAGCGGGTGGCCCACACCGACCTCGCCCGATCGATCATCGGCCGCATGTCCAACGACCTGTCCTGTTCGCTGGGGCTGCTGCCGCCGCAATCCGGCCAAGTGACCGAAGACGCGGCGGCCAGTTCCGCGGCGGTCGCGGAAGACCCGATGCCCGTCGAGACCGAACCCGCCTCCGCCACGGACACGTCCGCCACCGGCGGGCTGCTCCCGTTCCAGGCCGGGGTCGTCGGGGACAGCCAGCAGGTGACATTGTTCGTCTCGAAGGTGCCGGGCGCGCTGCTCGCGCGGTCGTCCGCCGACGGGTCGGACATCAACGCGGAGCAGGTGCTGCCGCCGGGGCTGAAGCGGATCACCTATTACTTGGGATCCAACGGCGGCCTGTGCCGGCAGGAACGGGACTGGGTCACGGCCACCGGCACCGGGGACGTCACCGCCCTCGACACGTCGAACGAATCCGAGGAAGTTCTCGCCCCGGAAGTGACGGCGGTCTCGTTCGAGTACCTGAACGGCACCGGCTGGGATAGCAGTTGGGACGGCGGGAGTGCCGCCCTGGACGACAGCGCCATGATGGGGCCGCCCCGCGCCATTCGGGCCACCCTCACCTTCGAACTCTTTGGCGACGACGGCCAGACGATTCAGAAGACGGTAGTTCACGTCTTCCCCGTCCGGGCGTCGATTGGCAACGCCACCACCAGCACCGGGGGGCAGCCGTGACACTGAAACCCACACACACGAGAGTCGGCACCGCGCGGAAGGGGTACGTCCTCTTCGCCGTGCTGTTAGTGACGGTGGTGCTGTCCCTGACGGCGTACCGGTTCACCGACAGCATGGTGACGGAGAACACCGTCGCCGTCCGCAGCACCGAACAGATTCAGGCGCGGATGTCGGCGGTGTCCGGCATCTACTACGCCGCCGGCCACCTCGCCGACCCGGCCACGCTGGGGACGGACGTGTCCGACAACGCCGACCTCTTCTCCGGCCAAGTCGTCGGTCCCCGCGGCCGGTTCAGCCTGATCAACGTGTCCGAGGCCCTGGACGGCAGCGGCACCGGGGAGTCCCGCTACACGCCGCGCTACGGGATCATCGACGAGGGCGGGAAGATCAACGTCAACGCGCTCATCCAGCAGGACGGCACCGGCACCCTCCTGGTGACGGCGCTCCAGTCGCTCCCGAACATGACGCCGGAGATCGCGGACGCCATCGCCAACTGGGTGATGGCGTCGGGCAGCGTCCGCCCGCTGGGGGGGCAGGACGCCGCCTACGAGGGGGCGGCGACGCCGTACCTGCGGAAGAAAGGCCCGCTCAACTCGGTGGACGAGCTTCTGCTGGTGGAGGGGGTCACCCCGCTCTTGCTGTTCGGCAACGACCGCAACCGCAACGGCAAACTGGACGCCGGCGAAGACGACGGGAACGAGTTCGGCCGCGGGTGGAGCGAGTACCTGACCTGCTACGGCCGCGAGATCAACGTCGATTCCTCCGGCCAGCCGCGGGTCAACCTGCTGAAAACCGACCTCAAGACGCTCTCCGAGAAGCTGAACACCGCCCTCAAGGACCAGGGGGTGTCGGATTACGTCCTGTACTCCATCGTCACCGGCCGTTCCGGCACCCCCGGCGTCCGCACCTTCAGCCCGACCCTCGCGGCGAACCAGGAGCCGGGTTCCGTCGCCGATCTCCGCGACCTGGTCCAGAAGGCCATCGACGCCGGGGCGGCCCCGAAGTTGAAAAACGCCGCGTCGGTGCTGACCTTCTGGAACACGCAGATCGTGCTGTCGCCGAAGACGATGCCGGTGCAGCCCGGGGAACGTCCGGTCCCAGCCAAGCAACCGGTCATCCCCAGCCCGCTGAACGACCCGGCGACGCTGGCCAAGGTGCTGCCGATCCTGCTCGACCAGTTCACGGTCGAAGACGGATATGAACTCCTTCCGCGGATCAACGTGAACACGGCACCGGCCCAGGTGCTGAGGGCACTGATCCAGGTGGCGGTGAACTTCAAGATGAACATCACCGTCGAGGAGGGGGAGGCGTACATTACCGGCCGCGCCGACCTGGATCCGTCCACCCCGGAGGTCTCCACGGGGGCGTGGCTGGTCACGCAGGCGCAGATGAAACCGGAGATCTTCAAGTTGCTCCTGGAAAACAAGCTCATCTCCGGCCGGTCGTGGACGTATCGCGTCCACTCGGTCGGGTACTCCGGCCTCGCCGAGGGCCAGGAGCCGGGGACCAGCAGCCGCCGCGGGCCGGTGGCGCGGGTGGAAGCGGTCATCGACGTGGGCACCCGGACCACCGATTCCCCCCCAGTCGGCCTGCCGCGCATCGTCTACTTCCGCGACCTGACCGACCTCGGCCGGGGGTTCGCCGACCTGCCGGGCAGTCAGTGACGAGTCAGGCGAACCCGGCCCGCAAGGGGCGTGGGGTGGCAACGACGGTCGAGAGAACCCACGCCCCTTACGGGCCGGGTTCGCCCAGAAACAACTGTTCGTAACCTGAAGTGCGGAGGTCCCGTGTCCCGTTTCCTGGCGATCGACCCCGACCCGTCCGGCCTGCTGGTCGCCACCGCGACCCTGGGCCGCGGTGGGATCAAACTGGAGCGGGTGCTGGCGTGGCCCGACGGCGAGCCGCCGCCGACCGCGCCCGCCGTCCTCGGCGCGCGGCTGAAGGAACT
>JBBRUO010000494.1:0-4969 GCA_038247725.1 Gemmatales bacterium | reverse complement strand
CGGTCGCCAGGGCGAGATCGCGTCCAATTCCGCCGAACTCGTGCGATCGGCAGTCCAAGGCAACTGGAGGGCATCCGATGTTGTTTCTCGCAGGGGCGTTAGTCATCCACACGGCGGGCCAACCGCCCGAAGTCGGTTTCGCTCAGGTCCGGGCCGCCGTGCTCGACGCGCGGCGGGCTATTCGAACCGCCGAAGTCCGCGACGGTCGGCGTCACGGACACCACCGCCGGCGGTTTCGGGAGCGGCTTCTGGACGGCCAGATACCCGGCCAGGGCCGACCCGCACAGGAGCAGCAGCACCAGCGACCACGTTGTTCCGCCGTCCGAGACACGCATCCCGTCACCTCGTGCTGAGGGCGATCTGGCGATCTGGCGATCTGGCGATCTGGCGATCTGGCGTGTAATTTAACCGAACCAATTTCCGTGTCAAGCACCAGCATCAGAAATTTTCCCGCTTCGATTCGGCCACCCATTCCGAGGCCGAGGCGGGCGACAACGGGTATAACTGGGGCCGGTATCAGGATACTAATGTATACAATCTTTCCACGTGGAAAGATGTATCTTAGTCTTGCCGAAACCGCGCCACTCCCGACACCATCACTGACTTCATCTTCCCCACGGGCTTCCCCGCCATGTCCCGACTCGCACTCCTGTTCGCGGTCGCCGCCGTCGCGCCGCTGGCCGCCGCCGAACCGGCCGTCAACCCCGACCTGCTGAAGGCGTTCACCTTCCGCTCGCTCGGCCCGGCCCTCACCCCCGGCCGCATCGGCGACATCGCCGTCCACCCCAACGACAAGGCCACGTGGTACGTCGTGGCCAGCAGCGGCGGGGTGTGGAAGACCGCCAACGCCGGTGTCAGCTTCACCCCCATCTTCGACGATGTCGGCTGCTTCAGCATCGGCTGCGTGGCCATTGACCCGAAGAACCCGGACGTGGTGTGGGTCGGCACCGGGGAGAACCAGGCCCAGCGGAGCGTCGGCTTCGGCGACGGGGTGTACAAGAGTGTGGACGCCGGCAAAACGTGGAAGAACGTCGGCCTGAAGACGTCCGAGCACGTCGCCAAGATCGTCATCCACCCGACGGACTCGGACACGGTGTACGTCGCCGCGCAGGGGCCGCTGTGGGACGACGGCGGCGAGCGGGGCCTGTACAAGACGACCGACGGCGGCAAGACCTGGGACTGCGTGCTGGAGATCGACGACCAGACCGGTGTGACCGACGTGGTGATGGACCCCCGCGACCCGGCCGTGCTGTACGCGGCCAGTTGGCAGCGGCGGCGGAACGTCGGCGTGCTGGTCGGCGGCGGGCCGGGGTCGGGCATCCACAAGTCCACCGACGGCGGCAAGACGTGGAAGCGGTTCAAAGGCAACGGGCTGCCGGACACCGATCTCGGCCGCATCGCCCTGGCGGTGTCGCTCCAGAAGCCGGACGTGGTGTACGCGCTGTTCAACACGAACCAGGCGAGCAGCACCGGCTTCTACCGCTCCGAGAACGGCGGCAAGGACTGGAAGTTCCAGAGCGAGTTCCGCGCCCTCGACTGGCAGTACATGGGCCGGCTGATTCCCGACCCGCACGACCACGACACGGTGTGGATCCCGGACCTCGGCATGGTGAAGACGACCGACGGCGGCAAGACGCTGCGGCGGTTGCGGTGGGCCGTCCACTCCGACCACCACGCCCTGTGGATCGACCCGGACATGCCCCGGCACATGCTCGCCGGGAACGACGGCGGGTTGTACGAGACGTTCGACGGCGGGAACAGCTTCCGCCACTTCCAGAACGTGTCCACGACGCAGTTCTACCGCCTCGGCCTCGATGACGCGAAACCGTTTTATCGGGTGTACGGCGGGACGCAGGACAACGGCACGATGGGCGGGCCGCACCGCTCGAAGGACCGGATCGGGGTGCTGACCACCGACTGGGAAGCGGTGGGCGGCGGGGACGGGTTCCAGCCGCGGCCGGTGCCGGGCAACCCGGACGTCATCTTCACCCTCAGCCAGGGCGGCGCGCTGGCGCGGGCGGATCGCAAACTCGGCTCCTCGGCCGGCATCCGCCCCCGCACGCAGGGGGTGCGGTGGCCGTGGGACACGCCGCTGATCGTCAGCCACCACGACGCCAAGCGGGTGTTCGTGGCCGGCAGCCGGCTGTTCAAGAGCGACGACCTGGGCACCACCTGGAAGCCGATCTCCGGCGACCTGACCCGCGACCTGGACCCGCTGAAGGTGCCGGTGATGGGCCACATGTGGGGGGCGGACGTGGTCGGCCGCAACACCTACACGACGCCGCTCAGCATCATCACCGCGCTGAGCGAGTCGCCGACGAAGAGCGGGCTGCTGTACGTCGGCACCGACGACGGCCTCATCCAGATCACGGAAGACGACGGCAAGACGTGGCGGAAGGCGGAGAAGTTCCCCGGCGTGCCGATGGACAGCTACTGCTCCGACGTGTTCGCCTCCCCGCACGACGACAAGACGGTGTTCGCCACCTTCAACAACTGGCAGCGGGGCGACTACAAGCCGTACATCGTCCGCAGCACGGACCGGGGCAAGACGTGGCGGGCCATCCGCGGCGACTTCCCCAACCGCCAGCCGGTGTGGTGTGTCCATCAAGATGTGGTGAACCCGGACCTGCTGTTCGCCGGCACCGAGTTCGGGCTGTTCGTGTCGGTGGAAGGGGGCGGGGTGTGGCACCCGATGACGGCCGGACTGCCGACGGTGGCGGTGCGGGACTTCGACGTCCACCCCCGCGAACACGACCTGGTGTTGGCCACCTTCGGCCGCGGCTTCTACAGCCTGGACGACATCACCCCGCTGCGGCACCTGAACGAGAAGAAGCTGGCCGGCGAAGGGGCGCTGTTCCCGGTCCGGAAGACGTACGTGTATGCCGAGCAGCCGTTCGCCCGCACGTCCGGGGTGAACAACAGCCCGAACCCGCCGCACGGCGCGACCGCGACTGTGTACCTGAGGGAGAAGACCGCCGGCGTGAAGGTGATCGTGACGGACGCTGACAAGAAGGCGGTCGCCGAACTGCCTGTGCCGAGCGCCGCCGGGTTGCACCGGGTGACGTGGAACATGCGCGCGGGGCAGGGCCGGCAGGGAGGGCTGGTGTCGCCCGGCAAGTACACCTTCACCCTGGCGATTCCCGGCCGCGACAAGAACGTGACGCTGTCTCCCCCCCAAGTGGTGGAACTGGTCCCACTGCCGGAGTGACGAGCCGCGACAAAGGTCGGTGGCGCAGCCGCCGGGAGGGGAGTCTGATTTTGTTCGCCCGAAGCGCGAACGAGGGGCCAGCCACCGTTGGGGGCCGGGAGCGACTGGCCACCCATCGCCGCACGCCCCTTGCTGGCGCGGCGGGCTGACTGATTTTGTTCGCCCGAAGCGCGAGCGAGGGGCCAACCACCGTCGGGGGGGGCCAGGAGACATCTCCCCTCCCGGTCGCGTGCCCCGACTTCCCTCGTTGAGGGGAGGTGGAAGACCACCGCCTCCCCCAACGCGACGCGACGGGACACTCTCGGCGGGTTCGCCTGAAGTGTAACCGGAGTCCGTCTCGGCGAGACGGACCTACTCGAACCCCGACCGTCGCCGACAATACCCGCATGACACCCCCGCCCCCCGACCGGCTCGACCACGAGGACGCCTGGCTCGCCCCGTATGCCGTCCGCGCGCGGGAGAGCCTCGGCCGCCGGCACCCGGAGCCGCCGCACCCGTACCGCTCACCCTACCAGCGGGACCGCGAGCGGATCGTTCACAGCTCCGCCTTCCGCCGCATGACCGGCAAGACGCAAGTGCTGGTCGCGTCGGTGAACGACCACCACCGCACCCGCCTGACGCACACGCTCGAAGTGACGCAGGTCGCCCGCACCGTCGCCCGCCGGCTGCGGCTGAACGAAGACCTGACCGAGGCGATCGCCCTCGCGCACGACATCGGCCACCCGCCGTTCGGCCACGCCGGGGAGGACGCCCTCGACGAGTGCCTGGCGAACCACGGCGGGTTCAACCACAACCTGTACGGCCTGCGGCGGGTCGATGAACTGGAAGAACGCTACCCCGAATTCCCCGGCCTGAACCTGACTTACGAGGTGCGGGAGGCGTTCGTCCGCCACGCCGGGGACGAGTCCGTCCCGCAGTTCGCCGAGTTCGCCGCGTTCCGACAGCCGCCGCTCGAAGCCCAGGTCGCGGACGCCGTGGACAGCATCGCCTATGACACGCACGACCTCGACGACGCCCTCGGCCTCGGCTTCATCACCCTGGACGACTTGCGGGACGTGGAGTTCTGGACCCGCGCGGCGGAACCGGTGCGGCGGGCGCACCCGACGCTGACCGGGCACGCGCTGCGAACCGCCGTCATCCGCGAGTTGCTGGCGTGGCAGGTGCGGGACATGATCGACGAGACCGAACGCCGGTTACTGTCCGTCGGGTTCCGGTCGCTGGCCGAGGTGCGGGAGTCCGCCGACGGGGTGGTCGGGTTCGGTCCGGACGTAGCGCGGTGGAAGACGGAACTGGAACACTTCCTTCGCCAGCGGGTGTACCGCCATCATCGCGTGTTGCGGATGACGGCCAACGGCAAGCGGATCTTGAAGGCCCTCTTCGACGAGTACGTGAAGGCTCCGGAGTTGCTGCCCGAACGCCACCTGCGGCGGTGGAACGGCGCGACCGCCACCGTCGGCCCGCCGGTGGCCCCGCCGCTACCGGGGCGCACCCTGGTGCCGGACCTGGAGCGGGTCGTCGGCGACTACCTCGCCGGCATGACCCACCGCGTCGCCCAGCAGGAATACCGCCGCCTGTTCATCCCGAACATCGACGTGTAGTTACCAATCGCCCAGCACTTCCCCGCCGGCCGGTGTCACCGCGCCCCAGAAAACGGCCGGGGAAACGCCGGGCCGGACGATGCGAACGCTGCCGTCGGCCATCCCCACCTGCAATCCGCCGGAGTAGCTGGCGTTCGGCTGGCGGGGGTCGCAGTCATCGATG
>JBBRUO010000493.1:0-4980 GCA_038247725.1 Gemmatales bacterium | reverse complement strand
CCGTCACCGCGCGAACTGGTCGCGGAGGAAGGCTTGCACGGCGTCCCACCGGTCCGCCGCGCGGTCGAAGTCCGCGGCCATGCGGGTGACCTCGTGGCGGGTCTTCAGGGCCGGGTGCGGGCGGGCGGTCTTGCCGGGCGCGACGGGGTACTGATACCCGCCGCCGGCCGCCAGCGCGTCTTCGGTGGTCAGCAGGTAATCGACGAGCGCCTTCGCCCCGGCCTCGTTCGGCGCGCCCGACACCACCGCCAGCGTGTTCGGGAGGAAGAGCGTGCCGAGGCGGGGGAACTGCGGGTGCCCGGCCTCATCGAGGAACAGGACCGCCACCGGTTTCCCGGCGATCACCTCCAGCACGGCGTCGTCGGTGTCGGTGAAGCCGACGGCGAACTGGCCGTCGGCCACGCCCCGTGCGACCGTCTTGTTCCCGGCCACCAGCGCCACCCCGTTCGCCTTCAAGCCGCGGAAGAACGCCTTCGCCGGCTCGTCGCCCAGCACTTCGAACAGGCAGGCCGCGTGCGTGGCCGTGGTGCCGAACTGCGGCTTCGCCATCGCCAGTTTGCCCCGCCACTTGGCGTCGGTCAGATCCAGAATGCTCGTCGGCCGTTCCGCCGCCGTCACGAGATCGGTGTTCACGATCAGCACGCGGGCCCGCTCGGCGAACGCCTGCCAGGTGCCGTCGGTCGCCCGCGACCACGGCGGGAAGTCGGCGGCGTTCGGCGACGAGTACGCCGCGTACACGCCCTTCCGGGCGAGGCGAATGCTGCCGAGGATCTCGTTATTCCAGTGGACGTCGCACCGGGGGCGGCCGGCCTCCTGCTCCAACTCCACCGTCAGGCTGACGGACTTGTTGGCCTCCGTGTCGAACTTCGCCGCGACGGTTCGCCGGCCCTGGCCATCGAACGCGGCGAACACCCCCTGGGCGTACTCCGCGTCTTGGGCGCAGTACACGACCACGCGGTCGGCCGGCGCGCCGCACCCGAATAGGGCCAGCAGCGGAAGCACGCGGAACATCGTCGGTCACTCCTTCGGTCGGTCTCGCTCCCACTCGACCACCGCCGCCGTCGGCACGGTGGCCCGCCCGTTGGTGTATTTGCCCCGCAGCACGAAGAGCAGGTTCACCATCTCCTTCTTGTCCGGGTCGTACACGCCGACGCCGTCCCCGGCGGTGGTGGCGGAGATGGGGAACTTCGGGTCGCCGTCGCGGAAGTGCTTGGCCGCCCACTCGCCGGTGAACTGGATCACCGTCCGCCCGTCTTCGGTGCGGAGGGCCTTCGCGGTCAGTTTGGCCTCCGTCACGTCCTTCGCCTGCGGGACGAAGATGGAGTCGGTCATGGCGGACAGGGCGACGCTGAACTTCCGCGCCACCGCTTCCGGGACGACCCACTCGGTCTCGTTCGGCGGCGGGGCGAAGGCCGCCCACTCCTCCTTGGTCAGGGCGACGCTGTCCGCCGCCGACGGGCCGTCCTGCCGGGAGTTCCGCAGCGCGATGACCGACACCGCCAGCCGCGCCCCGCCGTCGGCGGTGGGGCCGAACCCGCGATCCGGGAACGGGTTGCCGACGCGGGCGGCGCGGGGCTTCAGGTCGCCGGCCGCCGTCACCGCTTTGTCCAGCATCGCGCGGGTGTCGTCCACCCACTTCTTCTGGTTCTGGTCGTAGTCCAGCTTCGGGTCCGGCTGGTGGTACGTGAAGGCCAGCTTCTTGCCGTCGGGCGTCACCACCCACAGGCCCTGCGGCCACTCGGTCATGAGGCCGCGGAAGAACGTCCCGGCGTCGGTGTCGGGGGACAGGCGGTCGGTGTTCAGGGCGACCGGGACGAAGTTCGTGGCCACCGCCTTCACCACCGCGACATCGTTCAAGGGACCCGCACGGAGTCCGGCGGCGTACCCTCAACACCGCTCCAGCGGGCTGCCGTCGCGGTCCCGCCCGCCGGCCAACCAGACGAACAGCGGGCGGTTCTCGGCCTTCGCCTCCTTCAGCGCCGCCTCCGGCGTGACGTGCCAGGGGATCTGACGCCAGACGAAGTCGATGGCGTTCGGCCGGACGGGGTACGCCTTCCGCGCCAACGCCGCCCGCTCCGGCACCTCGGCGGACGCGGCGACCGACGGGACCACGAGCGCGGACAGCAGCAACAACCGGCGCATGACAGGTTCTCCGGGAAACGGGCGACGGCCAGCTTACCGCGAACGCCCCTCGGCCGACACCCCGACCGTGACGGGACGGGCGAAGGGAATCAGATAAGATATGGTGGTGTTCGTCCCACCCGCGCGGGTCCGTCATGAGCAGAGTCGGCTTCGAGTGCGCGCACTGCCGCCACCGCATCTCGGTCACCGCCGAATGGGCCGGGAAGGCGGTGCGGTGCCCGAAGTGCAAGGTCGTCGTCATCGCCCCGACCGCCAGTTCGCACGGCCACCGCCCCACCGCCTCGCCCGCCCCGCCGGACGTGAGTAAATCGACCCGCCTGATCCCGGAGGCGGACAGCATCTTCAGCGACCCCGACGACGGCGACGGGGACAGCCTGTTCAGCGGGGCGTCCGACGTCCGCAAGCCGGTCCTCCCGCCCGACGCCAGCCAGCCGACGCTCCGCGTCCCCGGCCTCCCCGTCTCGCCCCCGCGCCCCGGCACCGGGGCGAAAACGGCCGGGGACGGCTCCCGGTCGATGCCGACCGTGATCGTCCCGGCCGAGGTGACGACGAACCCGTTCCGCCGCATGGTGGACGAGGTGATGACCGAGGAGCTGCGGCCGTTTGACGACGAGCCGGACGAACGGGAGGACTCCGCCCCCGCCGCGTCGGGGTGGATGAAGTGGGCGCTGGTCGGGGTCTCGGTGTACGCCGCGCTGGCCACCGCCGCCGCCGTCTGGGGTTGGACACGCGATCCGGCCGGCAAGCCCGCCGTCGTCGCACCGAAGCGCCTGCAACCGTAGGCACGAAACGCTGAATGGTGTGGCAGTCGGGTCGGTGGCGGGTCCGGCCGGGTGTCGGCTGCCACAATTTTTTCGCCGGCGAAAACGCTTGTTTTTCTAGGGATTCCGAGCGATTTTACCCGCGGGACTGCCGGCCAAACCGGTTTGGCACGCCCCCTGCTTTACTACTCCCAACGAAACGACGACCGGACGACTCGGCTGAGCCGTTGGGAGAGGCGGCCTCAATCGACCGACCGGTTCCGAATCGCCAAATACCACTCGGGTCGCTCAGAGGAGGGGAGAGGCCTCTGGGTACCCGAGTGGTTGTTTTTCGTACCGGCGGACTCGCACTCGCGCCGCGACGAACTAAAACACCGGCCGAACGGCCGGTGTTTTTTGTTGCCGTGGCCTTCAAACAGTCCGTTCACTTCACTTCCACTTCCACGCCGTCAGGCCGTTCAAGTCGCGGACGAACAGCTCGTCGCCACACACCGCCAGGTGCGCCCACGACTCGGCGTCGGCCACTTTCCGCTCAGCGAGGATTTCCAGTTCCTTGGTGTTCGCCCGGATCAGGTACAGGATGCCCCGCTCGTCGAGCGCCAGCAGCTTGTCCCCGTTGGCGACGAGGCTCCAGTACTTGCCGAACCGCTTGTCGGACCGCCACGCCTCCTTCCCATCCTTGATGTTCACGCATTCGACGGTCTGGTCCCGGCCAAGGAAGTAGGCGTGCCCGGCCACGATCACCGGCGTGGACATGTACCCCTGATACTTGAACGAGAACGCCTCTTCGGTGCGGAACCCGTCCTCGGATTTCCGCACCGTCACGCCCCGCGTGCCGCCGCCGTAACTGCTGGTGAACACCGTGTCGCCGACCACCGTCGGGGTGAGGATGTTCATGCCGCGGTCGGCCGGAATCGGCGTCTTCCACAGTTCCTTGCCGCTGGCCCGGTCCAGCCCGGCGAGCACGGTCCGCGACTGCACCAACACCTGATCGCGGCCGGCGACGGTAGCGAACACCGGGCACGAGAACGACCCGCCCATCATCCCGCCGCCGTCCTTCAGCCCCGACCACATCTCCTTGCCGGTCTTCTTGTCCAGCTTCACGAACCGGCCGCCGGCCTGGATGTACACGCCGGTGTCATCGACGAGCGGCGAGCAGACGGCCCCGAACGTCGGCGCGTCGGTCTTGTACGCGGCGGCGAAATCGACCTGCCACAGTTCCTTCCCCGTCTTGGCGTCCAGGCAGACGAGCAAGTCGCGGATGCCGCACACGTATAGGCGGTCGCCGTCGAAGGCCGGGGTGGAGCGGATCCAACTGCCGTTCTTCGCCGCGAAGAACGGGACGGTCAGGCTGCCGGTCCACGAGGTCTCCCACTTCTTCTTGCCGGTCTTGCGGTCGAAGGCCGTCACCCATTCAGTCTTCTTGTCGCGGGTTTCGGTGGTGAAGACCGTGTCGGCGGACACGATTGGCCCGGAGTAGCTGGGGCCGAGGTCCTTCACCTGCCACGTCTGGGTGAGGGCGTCGCCGGCCAGTTTGTCGGGCCACTTCTTGGCGTCGGCGGGCACGATCCCATCGCGGGTGGGGCCGCGCCACTGCGGCCATGTCGGCGGGTCGGCGGCGAAAACGGGCACGGCAAGGAACGCGAACGCGAGGGACGCACGGAGCATGGCTCGAACCTGGGGAAAAGCGAACGGGCAAACGGCCGAAAAAGCCGCTCCCCTCCTATTCGCCCACTCGAACCACTCGGATTCATTCGGGCGGGGTGCCGGGTGTGCGGGTGGGGTATTTGGCGAACTGCTGAAGGCCCTTCCACAGTCTGACGGCGAACGCTAAAGTGCCGGCACCACCGGAGGAACCACCGTGCCGGAAAACAACCTGGAATCGCTCACCGCGCGCGTCGCCGAACTCGAACGGAGGCTAGCGACGGCTCCGAAGCCGACCGACTGGCGGGCCATCGTCGGCATGTTCCCGAACGACCAGTTCACCCGCGCCTGGGTGGCTGAGGTGGAAGCCGCCCGCGAAGCGGATCGCGCCGCCGCCCGCGCCAATCAGCACTCATGAAGTCGGCGAAGTGGG
>JBBRUO010000492.1:0-4982 GCA_038247725.1 Gemmatales bacterium | reverse complement strand
GGGTTTCGGGGGGGGGGGGGCGGGCTCTCGGGGGGCCGCCCCCCCGATACTCGTTTCCCACCTCGCCGAGGACTCCCCCGAAATGTTCACGACCCTGATGGCCGCGGCGCTGCTGACGCCGGCCGCGCCCGTGCCCCGCGACACCACCCCGAGCGGCCCGGCCCCGTACATCCTGAACCTGCGGGCCGGGCAAGGTGGCGAAGTGAAGTTGACGGTGATGCGAACCGAGACGCAGAAGGTGACGATGCTCCGCGCGATCGGCGGGCCGAATGGCGCTCAGCAGGTGCAGCAAGTCGTACAAGAGGTGCCCGTGACGAAGTACGTGCAACTCGGCCTGACCGACCTGAAGGATTTGAAAGTGTACTCGGCCGACGGCAAGGAAGTGGCAGTGAAGGACGCGGTGAAGAAGGTGAACGACGGCGGGCTGATCGTCGCGTCGGCGAACGGGCGGAAAGTGGATTCGTCGTATCTGAAGTTGTTCAAGGACGATGTGCTGGTGTTCGTGTCGCCGGACCTGGTCCCGCAGGGCAGCCGCGGCGGGTCTGGTGGCGGTGGCGGGTTCACCACTCCCGGTTTCCCCGCCGGCGGCCCGGCGATCATGCCCGCCCTGCCGCCGCAGGCCGCGCCGGGTGGCGCGATCCAAATTCAGATCGCCCCGGGCGTCGGGCAACCGATCCTGCTCCCGCCGCCGGCCGTTGAGAAGAAGTGACCGTAGGCGACTCACACCCGCGCCCCGACACCGGCCCGACGGCCGGTGTCGTCATTTGTCCCGCGTGGCGAACCGCCGCAGCAACTCGCGGAGCCGCTCGCGGCGGTCGATTTTCGGCCACGGGACGGGGTCCGGGTCGGTGTGGCCGCTGGGGGTGTAGAAGTCGTCCGGTTGGGGGGCGGACTCGACCAGGGTGAATTCGACCCGGCCGACCGTTTCGCCGTTGATCCGTTTCGCCAGGACCGCCCGCCGCACCACTTTCGTCGTCGGGTCGAGGAACAGTTCCACGTCGTCGAGTCGCACCGCCCCGTCGCCCGCCGGCTTCCGCGCGCGGGCGACGATGTGGATCGGTTCCCCCGGCCGGCCGCCGTCCCGCCGCGCCAGTTCGTGCTTCTCCAGCAGTTCGCCGAGGGTGGACGCCAACCGCAGGCTCATCAGTTCGCAGAAGCGGGCCAGCGGTTCGCCCAGTTCGTCCGCCTCGAACACCACCACGCGGTGGCGGTGGCGGTTCGGCGCGACCCACACCCGACCGTCAGCGTCCTGGCCCCACGCCCACTTCTCGCCGTCCACCAGCGTGGACAGCACCACGAACTGCTCCCCGCGGGTCCACACCGTCGCCTCGCGGGAGATCGGGCGGAACGGGAACCGCCGCTGGAACGGCGTCGTTTCCCAGTCGGCCGTCACGGCGTATTGGCGATCCGTCGGGGTCGCTTCCTGAACCGCTTTCGCCTCGCGGAGCACGTCCGCCGGGGACGCCCTCGCCACCCGCTCGTTCGGGGGGCCACTGAACAGAACCAGGGCCAGGCCGGCGGCCACCGCGACACCCGCGCCGAGACCGGCCCAGGCCTGCCACCGCCGGCGAATGACGGGGCGGGGCGACACGGGCCGCACCCGTGCCAGCATCGCGCGGCCGTCCACGGACGCGGCCTCGCGGTCGAGGTGGGCGCGGACGAGGTCATCCAGGCGGTCGGGGTGGGTGGGGGTCAGGGGTCGTCCTCCCCGTCGAGGAACGGGGCTAGATGTCGGGCCAACGCCTGCCGGCCGCGGTGGAGTAGCACCCCGGCGTTCGAGGCGGTCACGCCGAGGATCTCGCCGATCTCCTGCTGCGAGTGGCCGAGACTTTTCAGTTCGACGGCCGCCCGCTGCTGGGGTGGGAGAAACTTCAGCGCGACCGCGACGGCGGCGCTCAACTCGCCGGCGACGGCGAGTTCGTCCGGGGCGTCGGCAGTCGGGTCCGGTGGGTCATCGGCTTCCAGTTCGCCCGTGGCCGGGTCGCGCCGCACCAGCCCGAACACCGGCTTGCGGCGGGTCCGCAGGTTGATGGTGGCGTTGGTGATGGCGGTCAGCAGCAGTTTCAGCCCGTCGCGGGGCAGGTCGTAGGTGCCGGCCTTGGCCAGGAGCCGGCAGTAACAGTCCTGCACGACGTCCTCGGCCTGATGCGGGTCGCGGAGGAGGGAGCGGGCGTAGGCGACCGCCCGCGGGGCGGTGTCCAGCACCCAGCGGTCCAGGTCATCGGACGACCCGCCCACCACGGCGCACCTCCGTCCGCGGGTGACTGCGAGGGGAACACGGAAGGGACCGACGTATTACACCAATCGCGGCCGGGGTTTCACTTCTTGTACTTCTTCGTCATTCGCAGCTTGTGCTTGCGAGCTTTCCGCAGCCGCTTGCTGGCCGTCCGCAGTGCCTTCCGCTTGTGCTGGAAACCCATGACATCCTCGGTCGGTGGTGGCGAAAAATCGTCTCGAAACGGTGATTATAGCACCGCCGGCGATTCCGACGAGGCGAGACGGGCGGAAGTGCGCCCCCGGCACTCACCGGGCGGCGAAGGCGGCGGGGGTGGTGCCGGCGGTGCGACTGGGGGTGACGGGCGGGGCGGCGGTGAACGGCTGTACGAGCAACACCCGCTGGCGGAGGCGGTCGGCCTCCGTCGGGTAGAAGAACGTCTGGCCGAGAGTGGCGGTCGGGACGGCCGTGGACCCGAACAGCAAGATGTCCCCGCGGCCGAGAGTGATGTCGAACGCCAGCGTCGGGAACGACTCGACGGTGCGCTGGTGCCGGCCGTCAAATGCCGTTCCGTCGCTGTTCGGCTGATACGCGAACGTCCGCTCGCCGTGCTGGATTTGGTACTCGACCCGCGCCACCAACCGGCCGTCCGGGAGGGGGGTGGCGGTGACGATCACCCCGCAGTCGGCCGCCCGCCACGCCTTCGTGACCGGGTCGCCGCTCAGGTCAGAGCGGACGGCCGCCGCGCACCGCGGCAGCGGCCCGTTCACCGGCACCGCCTTCGGCCGGCCGGGGCGGAACGTCCGCAACATGGCACTCACCACCGACGCCTCGGACGCGGCCATCCGCTCCAGTTCGATCGGCAACTGCCCGGACACGACGCCGACGCGAAGGCCGTTCACCGCCAGCCGCGCCGACAGTTCGTGCGGCAGCGGGTCGGTGGTCTCCTTCCACAGGCCGTGGGTCAGGTACTCGTCGCCGGCCGGCCGTTCGATCAGCCGCGTCTGCATGACGATCTTGGTGTCGCCGTCCGGGGCCTGTGCGGCCGTCCGCGCCACGGTCGTCGCGGGCGTCCCGGCCTCTTCGTAGGTGACGGTGGGCCGAAACAACGAGCAGCCGGACCCGGCTGACGCGGCGAGCAAGGCGAACAGTGCGGGAGCCGCCCACGGTCGCATGGCGAGGTCCACGGCGGAAAGACAATCGGAGGGCGGCGGGAATAGCAACCCGCGGACGCGGCGTCAAGCAGGGAATCGAACCGCGCAGGGCTGCTCAGAGATTGAAGACAGGATGGAACCACAAAGGACACACAGGGCACGAAGGGAAGACACGTGAGGGATTTCCTGCTTCTCCTTCGTGCCCTGTGTGGTGAAAAACCTCTTCCCATCTTCTTTCTCTGAGCAGCCCTGTCGAACCGCGGAACCGCGCCCACAACCCGCCTTTTCCGCCGTCGATGTTTCGGTGTATGCTCCCCCGCGTCCGGCACGGTCGCCGGCACACGGGGTCAACGGACATGACCGCACCGCCCGCCCGCACGCGAAAACTCCGCACGGTTCTGGCCTTCGTCGTCGCCCTCCTCGGGTTCGATCTGTTCGTCCACGCCTGCGCCGGCGCGTGGGAGCGGTACTCGCCCGACGAGTACGCCGAGCGGGTGGCCGGGTGCGCGACGCAACACCGCGACGTGGTGTTCGTCGGCGGGTCGCCGGTGGCCGAGGGCATCGACCCGGCGCGGGTGGGCGAATTCGTCTGGCACGGCGTCCCACTCGCGAACAACTACGCGGTCGGGTTGTCCGGCGGCACCACGTCGGACGTGTACTTCGGTACGGTTCACGCCTGCCCGACCCCCCCGACGCTGCTGGTGTACGGCATCACCGCCAGCGACCTGAACGACAGCCGACACGAGCCGCACGGCCCGCACTCGCTGATGACCTGGGACGACCTCGCCGACTGGCGGCGGACCCGCCCCGAAGCGGTTGACTGGGTGACGCGGCACTTCGTCCGGGGCAAACTGGCCGACCTGTCCGGTATCGCCCGGTACCGGCACGGGATGCGGATGTGGGCGACGGCTCAGGCGGACGCGGTACTGCCCGGCCAGTTCCCGGAGTCGGCGGCGGAGGCGAACCGGCAGCGGCAGTTGAGCGCCGACCTGCGGTGCGGGAACGGGTTCGTGCCGACGCCGTGGTTCGCCAACCGGCAGATCACGCAAATGCGGGCGAGCGGGTGGGAGGCCCCGCCGTTCGAGTATTTGGCGCGGTACCGCACCGGCTCGCACCTGAAGTACCTGCACCGGCTGATCGACTGGGCCGAGGCCGCCGGGGCGGAGGTGGTGCTGATCGACATGCCGACGACGGCGGAATTGGAACAGCGGCACCCGGCCGCGTTCGCCGAATTCCGCGCGCGGTTGGCCGAGGTGGAGCGGACCCGCGGCGTCACCGTGATCCGCGCCAGCCGGGCCGCGACCGGGATGGACGACTCCCACTTCGCCGACCTGATTCACATGAACTACCTGGGGGCCGAGTGGTTCTCGGACTGGCTGCGGGCGGAACTGACGCGGATCGGCGCGGAGCCAAGTGGGAAGGTGATCGTGCGGGCCGCCGCGCCAAGGTAGTCCGCACCCTCCGGGTGCGGGCAATCGGAACCAAGGTCGTCCGCACCCTCCGGGTGCAGGCAATCGGAACCAAGGTCGTCCGCACCCTCCGGGTGCGGGCAATCGGAACCAAGGTCGTCCGCACCCTCCGGGTGCGGGCAATCGGAACCGCACCCGGAGGGT
>JBBRUO010000491.1:0-4997 GCA_038247725.1 Gemmatales bacterium | reverse complement strand
TTGAGTTGCGCGGGCGTCGGCATGGTGGGTTCCTCCAAGTGGCAGCGGTCGGGGCGGCCCGCCCCGACCGCATTGTACATCCGCCGCGGTCACCCCTTCAACATCTCGTCGTGCTTCATGCCGCTGGGCGGCAGGTCGGCGTGGTGGCAGTTGGCCAGCGCCGCCCGCGCCCCGGCGAGCTGGTCGGCGTCATTGTCCTCCCACTCGATGCTGACCGCCCCGTCGAACCCCCACCGGTTCAGCTCGATGAAAATGTCTTCCAGGCTGTTCGCGTCGCGGGCGGTGCCGGCGGTGACGAAGTTCCAGCCGTTGGTCCAGTGGCCCATCGGCCGGTGCCCGCCCAGTCGCCCGGCGCGGCAGTGCTCCCGCGACACCCACACGCCCTTGACGTGCGCGCAGTGGATGTAATCGTGGAACTCGCGGATGAACTGGACGACGCTGACGTTCTGCCACTCCAGGTGCGACCCGTCCAGGTTGAACCCGACCGCCCCCTCGAAGCCGGCCTTGCACATGTGCTGGATGTAATCGCCGGCGCTCTCCAGGTCGCCCATCGCCCGCTCGGACGGATGGCATTCCAGGTCGAAGGTGATGCCGTACTTCTTGCACTCGGTCCAGATCGGGCCGAACCGCTCCACCAGCAATTCCAGGCTCAGGTCGCGCACGTCGGGCAGTTTGTAACCCTCGATCTCGCCCGGCAGCGGCGGGAACAGGAACCAGTGGCTCCAGCAGTTGGCCGGGCTGCCGACGAACCCCGGCAGGGCCACCTTGCGGCCTTGCAGTTTGCTCAGGTGGCCGGCGTACCGCACGCACGCCATCAGGTCTTTGGTCGCTTCCGCGTGGACCAGTTGGCCGACTTCCGGCGGGACGTAATACGGATCGGTGCGGGGCGGGTTGTGGCCGGCCATCCGCCACGCCTTGTAGGCCCCCTTCGCCTGCCCCTGGCCGCTACAGAAGTTGAGCGTCTTCGCGCTCGGCTCGTCGCCCAGCACTTGCCCTTGCAGGTGCGTGGCGACGGTGAAGATTTCCAGCCCGTGCGCCTGCGCCATCTTCACCCGCTCGGCGGCGTATTCGGCGGCCCCGGCGTCGGTGTCGCACCGCCGCAGGTCGAGTTCCCAGCTCGCCTCTTCCCAGCCGTCGAACCCGCTTTCCTGGATGAACTTCACCCACTTGGCGAAATCCACGTTGCCGAACTGCCCGCGGACGAGGCCGATCTGGTGGTAACTGTGCTTGCCGCTCTTGTGCGCGGGGGTCTGCTGGAAGCCCATCGGGAGAGACTCCGGGGGTGATTGGGACGGTGCCGGAAATGTACGTCTGGGAGGCGGCCGCGGCAGCGAGCAAAACGCCCGACGGCCGCGCGCGACGACACCTCCCCTCGTGGCGGAGGTGTGTCGAGCGGCGGACGAGGACCGGGCGGAGGCGAACCCCACACGGCTCACATGTCGGCGAGGGCGATTTTCAGCACCTTAAAGCGCACGGTGCCGCGGGGGACGGGGATTTCGGCGACTTCGCCTTTCTTCTTGCCGAGCAACCCCTGGCCGATCGGGCTGCCCGTGAGGATGCGGTTCTTGTCCGGGTTTTCCTGGCCGGGGCCGACCAGTTCGAACGTCTCCTCCTCCTCCTCGTCCAGGTCGAGGACGGTGACGCGGGTGCCGAACACCACGGTGTCCTTCGGCAGCGACCCGGCCTCGATGATGTACGCCCGCGCGATCTGGTCGCGCATCATGTTGATCTTCGCCTCGAGCTGGCCGTGGTCCTCGCGGGCGGCGTGGTACTCGGCGTTCTCGCTGAGGTCGCCCAGATCGCGGGCGGCGGCCACGCGGGTGGCCACCTCGGCCATGACCACGTTCTGGAGGTGGTCCAGCTCGCCCTTCAGTTTGTCCAGCCCTTCGCGGGTTATGGGGATACTGGTGTCGGACATGCCGCGCACTCCTTCGGTCGAACCGTCTCGGAGACAACCACGAGGCGCGGTTCGCCGCGCCCCGGCCTAAGAAAACACCCGGCGGCCGAGCCAGGGAAGGCGGGCCGCCGGGTCACACGTCGGTGTACCGCATTATAGCCCGTCGGGGACGCTACGCAAAATGATTCGGCGAAACGGCCCGGACGGGATCGGCCACCCCCGTGCGGTCCACTCGTCCCGCCGCACCGTCAGCGGCTCCTCGTCGGTCGTCACCTTCGCCACGCACAGGGTTTCCGCCGTCGTCAGCACCTTGTTCACCGGCATCGCGTTCGACCGCCGCAACGCGACGGTGCCGTCGTCCACCACGGCGATGACGCACGGCTCCTCGAAGTCCAGCAACCGCAGCGCGATGAGCAAATGGCCGGCGGTGGGGAACTGCTCCTTCAGGCGGAACAGGTCGCCGCTGGTCTTCCGCGCGGCGGTGTCGAACCGGCGGGTGGGCAGCAGCAACCGAGGGACGACCAGCCCGACCAATTGGTTCGTGGCCGACTTCTGCTCCGTGCCGGGGACGATGCCGAGGGTCTGGAAGATGCCCGGCAGCAGCTCCTTCGCCGCCGCCTTGGCCGCCGCCGCCTGGCACGCCTCGTCGGACATCGACTCCTTCAACTGCAACTCGCGCGGGCGGGGGCGGGGCTTCGGCCGATCGCCGTACCGCGGCTCCTCATCGTCCTCGCTCAGGTACGTCACGGTGTACCGGTAGGCGTCTTGCAGCAGCGCGAGCGCGTCCACCGCCGCGGCCTCGCCGCCGGCCCGCTTGAGCACCGCCATCACCGCTCGGTCGATGGCGTCGAACAGTTCTTCCTGGGAAAAGTCTGACATGCGGGGGATTTTACCGGACGGGATTCGCCGGCGAAAGGTCGGTCGTCGGGCGGGCGGGCGAACTTTTCCGGCACATCCCGCCCGCCGGCGGCAACATACTGGTGACGACATCTCCGGAGGGGTCGCCGTGGGTCCGAGGCTGTTTCGCGCCATCCTGTACCGAGCGGTCGTGCCGACCGAGACCGACGCCGAGTTACTCGGCCGGTTCGCCGCCACCCGCGATGAAGCGGCGTTCGCCGAACTGGTTCGCCGTTACGGTGGGCTGGTGTGGGGGCAGTGCCGGCACCTGCTGCCGTCCGAGGCCGACGCCGAGGATGCGTTCCAGGCGACGTTCCTCGCGCTCGCCCGGCGACCCGACGCGGTACGAACCGCCGTCGGCCCGTACCTGCACGGGGTCGCGTATCGGGTGTGTCTGAACGCGCGACGGCTGGCCGGGCGGCGGAAGAAGCGGGAGGCGGTGGCGGCGGTGCCGGAGGCCCAACACCCCGTCGCCGACTCCGCCTGGGACGCGGCACTGGCCGCCGTTCACGACGAGATCCACCGGCTGCCCGACCCGCAGCGGGTGGCGTTCGTGTTGTGCGTCCTCGAAGGCCGCGGGCTGACCGACGCGGCGGCCGAACTCGGGGTGAAACTTGGCACCCTTTCCGCCCGGCTCAGCCGCGCCAAGCAAACGGTGATGGAGCGCCTCACCGCGAAGGGCATCCTGGCGGGGATGGCGGCAGTGGCAGCACTCGCGCCGGCCGGAGTCACGGCGGCGGTGGTTGAGAAAGCGGTTCAAACGGCGGTCGGGGCGGCGGTCGTCCCGGCAGCGGTTCACTCCCTCACACACGGAGTCACGAAGATGGTGGCATTCAAGCTGAAGGTACTCGCGGCCGGCGTGTTGCTCGCCTGCGGGCTGGGGTTGGGCGTCGGCTCCGGCTGGGTGGCGACGGCGCAAGACATCCCTCTGAAACCGCTCCCGTCCAAGCAGCGAGCCGACGAGGCGAACCGGTTGCTCGAACGGCAACTCTGGGAGGAAGACGAGAAACGAAGGAAGGCCGATGCGGAAGAGCGGGCGGAAGAGTTAAGAGGGATGCTAGAGCTAATGCAGGCTGCACAGAAGCGATTGTTGGTCAGACTTCAGCCGGAGTTCAAGTACGTCCCGCTGGTAGGCGACGGGGTGATGTCCACGAAAGACTTCGAGAAGGTGGTCGCGGAAAACGAAGCCGACGGCTACAAGTTCGTCGGGTCGGTGCCGCTTGCCGGCAAGAAGTTCCTGAACAAGATCGAGGAGGAGGCCATCCCAACGCTGGTGTTCCGCAAGAAGCCGGCGGACAGGCCGACGGCCTCGAAGGACGCGCCGAAACAACAGTTGAACGATCCGAACGCCGAGATTCGAGAGCAAATCGAAGCGCAGCAGGAGCGCACTTTTTCATTGGCGCGGGAGAAAATCGCCCTTGAGCGGGATCTCAACTTGCTCAGGGAGCGAGCGGATGCCATCGAGAATGAAAAGAGCAAACTCGACGAGACGACAGACGAGTTGATCCGTCGTCTCCGGTTGGCCGAGAAACAGCCGGCGGCTAAGCTCGTTGCCCCGGCTCCCGGCGCGAAACCCGAGAAGCTGTACGCCGTCAATTTCGACAATACGCCGTGGCGTAAGGTGGCAGAGTGGCTGACGAAAGAACTGGATTTGACGCTCGTCGGGGATGTGATGCCCCAGGGCACCTGCACGATCAAATGGAAACCCAAGCGGACCGCTGGTGAATTGGTGGACCTGCTCAACGACGTGCTCGCCCAGCAGCAGTTGACTCTCGTCCGGGGCGAGCGGACGTTCCGGTTCTGGCCTGCGGATAAGCGACTGCCGCAACTTTTCGTGCCGTCGGTTCGCGTCGAAGACCTGCCCAACCGCGGCAAGTCCGAAATCGTGTGCGTCATCATCCCGGTCAAAGGCGGGACCGCCGAGGAGTTTGAGAAGGATGCCAAGAAACTGAAAAGTCCGCTGGGCGAGGTCGTGGCAGTCGGCCAGAGTCAGCTATTCGTGTGCGACCGGGCCGACGTGGTGATGAGCATCCACGTTCTGATCCAAAAGATGGAAAAGTAAACTGACGGTCCCGGCGGCGGTCGTTTTCCCGCCGGGGGTTCCTCGGCCCGTGGCGGGGGCCCGCGCGCTCCCCGGTTCCCCCCCCCCTTTTTCTATTTGGTGTTTTTACCCCGGGTTACTCCCCCGCCCGCGCGGGCGACA
>JBBRUO010000490.1:0-5000 GCA_038247725.1 Gemmatales bacterium | reverse complement strand
CGACTTCAGCGAGGGGACGGCCCGCATCATCGACGAGGAGATCCAGCGCATCCTGACGGCCGCCGAGGTCCGCGCGACCGAACTCATCACCCGCAACCGGGCCGACCTGGACGCGATCGCGGCGTCCCTGTTGCAGAACGAAGAGCTCGACCGCGAGGCGGTGGAGAAGTTGCTCCGGAAGGCCCCGCCCGCCGAGAGCGAGGAGCGTAAGCCGGACGCCCCGTCCGACGCCGCGAAGCCGACCCTGGCCTTCGGGGGGATGTGAGAGAAGACTCTGGGCCAACGGAGGTGTCCCCTCATGGGACGCAAAGCCGACCTCAAGCAGGTGGACGCCGTCGCGGGACGGTACGGCATGACGCCGGAACAGCGGCGGGAATTCGGCGACGACCTCGAAGAGTGCAAGCGGAGCGGTGACGGGGGGAGTTCGGATCGCGGCGACTTCACCGATGACGAGCTTCGTGCGAAAGCGAACGAATTCCTGGAGGAAACGAAATGAGCGCCGCACTCGCCGAGCCCGCTGCCCGGAAGTGCGACCCTTCTCACTCCGCCGCCGACGCGAACGAACGCGAACACGCCGTCGGGTTGGCCGACGGCGTGCTTTACGGCTTGGTCGGCGAACCGTTCCGCCACGTCCGCGTTTCCTACGGTGGGGAGTTGCAACTGCACTTCGGAGAACTCCGGCAGCCGAAGTCCGCGAAGTTGAAGGGTAAGTTGCTTTACGGCTCGTACATCCTGGGGCTTCGCGCTTCGGCGTGGATTCTCAGTCCCGGCTCCGCCGACTTCACGCTTACCGACGGCCAACTGCAACCGGCGGGAACGCCAATCGAAGCGGGCGAGGTGGAGTCCGGACACGCCATTCCGCCCGGCGCGCTGGTCGTGTCGGCCGGCGCGTTCCACGTCGAACCGGTTGACGGCATCGGATTGCGGGTGCTGCTTTCGGACGGGAGCAAACTGGTCGTCTTACCGAGCCGATCCGACGGGGCGGAAGGAGATACGCCCGTCGCCGACTGGGAACTCTTCTCGCCCAAGGGGTTCGTCCTGCAAGTCGGGCCGGGCACGCTCGCGGTGCGGAAGCCGTCTTGAGTGGATTTATCCCCCTCACTCCCCCGGCGGCACCGACAGCATCCACACGGCGAACGACGCCAGCCAGTGTTCGCCGGCGTAGTCGCCGCTGGCGACGTGCGCCAACCCCGCCTCGGCGTGCTTCCCGGCACTGGCGATCAGCGCCTTCCGTGCGGGGTCGTCTTTCGGCAAGCTCAGCAGGATTCCCCGCAGGCACCACGCCCGGCTCAAGTTCAACCCGTCCAGGTGGACCAGTTGCGGGTCGGTGCGGTCGGTGACGGTGGCCGGGCCGAACAGCGTTGCCGGCTCGCCCTTCGCCGCGCCGGGCAGGTACTTGTGGAACCACGCGGCGAAATCGGCCGGCGGCAACACCCGCCGCATCAGGTCGCACTCGCACAAACTCGGCGAGAGGAAGTCGTTGCCGTCCGGCTCCCACCGCGCCGGGGCGTCCGCGTCCTTCCCGTAGTACGCCTTCGCCCGCTCCTCGATCAACTCCCGCAGCTTCTTGTCGCCGACCGCCTTCGCGTAATCGTGGGCGAAAGTCAGGCCGAACGCGGTGTTGGAATGCACCCCGGCACGGATGGGGTAGGTCTGCTTCGGGAAGTACGCGACATACCGCCCGGCGATCAGTTCCGCCAGCGGCGTCAGGTTCGCCGACCACTGTTTCGCATCCGGGTCGTCCCACCCGTGCAGTTCCTCGGCCAGTTTCAGCAGCCACGCCCAGCCGTAGGGCCGTTCGAACGACTTCGCCTCTGGGCGGTTGAAGTACGCCACTTCGGCCTTGATGTTGTCGGCGGTGAGGTGTTCGCCCAGCACGGCGCGGATGTCCTTCGCCTCCGGCAGGTCGGGGTGCGCCCGCAGCACGCGGACGAGCATCCAGTGCCCGTGGACCGACGAGTGCCAGTCGTAGCAGCCGTAGAACGCCGGGTGCAAGGCCTTCGGGGTCTTGGTGTCCTTGTCGTCGAGGAGGACGTGACCGGGCTTGTTCGGGAACTCCTTGCGGGCACCTTTCAGGGCCAGTTTGGCGAACGCCGACGCCCGCTCGCGGGTGAGCGTGTCGCCTTGGGGTTCGGCGGCGGGCACGCAGGCGAGTCCCCCAACGAGGAACGCGAGTGAGGCGAGGAGGCGGGGCATGGCGTGTCCCAAATGTGTCTTCGCCGCGAGTTCACGAGCGGGTCACGGTTGCCCGCTCGTGAACTCGCGGCGAAGAATCGAGCTGGCTTTACTTTGGATTCCGGCTCCGAGCCACCATCTGCTCAAGCTCGGCGGTCACCTGATCGGCCGGAAACGTCTCGGCGTCTTCGATATCGCCGAGGTGGCCTTCGACGGGGAATTTCTTCAGCATCTCGGCCAGGATGCGGGCCTTCTCTTCGGGGGTGTAGTCGGGGAGCGGGGCGTTCGTCGGCATGGGTGTTCTCCGTTGAACACCGTTATCCGAATTGTACCCCGCTACCCGGCCTGTTGTCACTTCTTCCCCTTGCGGGCGATGGCTTCCTTCACCGCCGCGCCGAGGTCGGCCGGGGTCTTGGCGACGACGATGCCGGCCGCCTCCAGCGCCTTGATTTTGTCCGCCGCGCTGCCGCTGCCGCCGGAGATGATGGCCCCGGCGTGGCCCATCCGCCGGCCGGGCGGGGCCGTCTGCCCGGCGATGAACGCGGCCACCGGCTTCTTCACGTTCGCCTTCACGAACGCCGCCGCCGTCTCCTCCGCCGTGCCGCCGATCTCGCCGATCATCAGGATCGCCTCGGTCTCGTCGTCCGCCTCGAACAGCGTCAGGCAGTCGATCTGGTTGGTGCCGATGATCGGGTCGCCGCCGATGCCGACGCAGGTGGATTGCGCGTACCCCATGCCGGTCAGTTGGAACACCGCCTCATACGTCAGCGTCCCGGAACGGCTCAACACGCCGATCCCCTTCTTGCCCGGCTCCACCGGCTTGTGAATGTACCCCGGCATGATGCCGATCTTGATCTGGCCGGGGGTGATGACGCCGGGGCAGTTCGGGCCGACCAGCCGGCAATTCGGCTTCGACTGCACGAACCGCTTGGCCTTGGCCATGTCCAGCACCGGGATGCCTTCGGTGATGGCGACGATCAGTTGAATGCCGGCGTCGGCCGCTTCCATGATGGCGTCGGCGGCCATCGGCGGCGGGACGAACAGCATGCTCGCCGTCGCCCCGGTCTTGGCCACCGCCTCCGCCACCGTGTTGAACACCGGCAGGTACTTGCCCGAATCCTTGCCGGTCCAAATGGTGCCGCCCTTCTTCGGGGTGACGCCGCCGACGAACGACTGCGGGCCGTATTCCAGGCACTTATCGGTGTGCAAGCTGCCGGCCGACCCGGTGAGGCCCTGGGTGATGACTCGGGTCGTCTTGTCAATCAGAATGCTCATGGCTGGCTCGGAGGAGGGGTGTCTCTCCGTCTGTTATACGGTGGAACGGTCCACCGGGGGAGCCGCCACTTCGGTCAGATACTCGATCTTCAGGACGTGGAGCATCGAGGCGTGAACGACATCCGCTTCCTCGTCCTGTGTCCGACGGCCCGGCCGTTGGAGGTACACCATTCCGCTTCCCGCCATGATCATGTCCGGGTGGCGGATGTCGAACTCCTCGCCGTTGGTGAGGGTGAGCCGGAACGACTTGAACGGTTGATTGCGGGTGAACTTTCGGATATCGGTGATGGTCATCGTCGGCTCTTCGGGTGGATGGGAATCGGTTCACGGTCCATTTTACCATCACGCTCCGTCCTCGTCGTCCGCCACCCCGCACAACGGGCACACCCACCGGCCGCGCTCGCGCACCGGCTCCAGCGGCCCGCCGAACACCGGGTCTTCACACCCGTTCGCGCAGTTCGACTCCCCACTTTCGTCGTCACCCATTTCGTCCGGGTCGAAGTCGTCCCAGAGCAACTCTTCGGGGAGGGCGTCCCAGTCGGACCGCGGCACCCGCAGGTCGGGCACCGCCATGCCCTGACGGTCGGACCAGAGGAAGCGGGTGCGGGTGCGACAGAAGTTGCACCGGTGGACGTCGATGTCGTCGATGCCGCCGAGGTCGGTCGCGCGGAGGCAGGTGGGGCAGCGGGCGGGTCGCACGTCCTGGACGAGTTCGCCGTCGTCGTCGATCTCAAGTTCGTTCCAGGCGCGGGTGGGGTGTTGAGTGCGGATCATGGCGGAGTTCCTCGCGGGACGGGTGCTTCGGCGGGAGTGTTTGTACACCCCGCCCGAGCGTAACGAAATGTTGGTAGCGAGGTCGTGACACAACTCGGCGCATTTCGTCGTTCCCGCCGGCGGCCGGTTCGTGTACAAATTCGCCGTGCGGACACCCGCAGTCCTCCTTCTAACATTTCGCGAGGGTCGAATGATCCGGTTCTCCTGCCCAGGCTGCGGGGCGGTCTACTCCGTGACGGACGACAAGGCCGGCAAGACGGGCAAGTGCCCGAAGTGCCAGACCCCGTTCACCATCCCCGCCGCCGAGGCCCCGGCCCCCGCGCCCCCGCCGGTATCGTCCAACCCGTTCTCCGACCTGAGTGGAGAGGACGACGCGCCGCGGAAGAAGAAGGCCCCGTCGAAGGCCGCCGACCTGGACGACGCGCCGCCGAAGAAGAAGCCCGCCCGCCGCGACGACGATTCCGATGACGCCCCGCCCAAGAAGAAGGCCAAGGGCCGCCGCGACGACGATGATTACGACGACGACGCGCCGCCGAAAAGAAACCGGCCCGTCGGGATGAGGAGGATGACGACGACGACGACCGGCCGAAAAAGAAGGCTCGCCGGGACGATGAGGAGGACGACGACGACAACCGCCCGCGGAAGAAGAAGCCGGCCCGCTCCGCCGATGATGATTACGACGACGACTACGACGACCGCCCCCGCAAGACGAGCCGGAGCCGGCGGGGCGACGACTACGACGACGATTACGACGACCGCCCGCGGAAGAAGAAGGG
>JBBRUO010000489.1:0-5010 GCA_038247725.1 Gemmatales bacterium | reverse complement strand
GGGCGGGCCG
Organism: Gemmatales bacterium; assembly: GCA_038247725.1. Taxonomy (GTDB): domain Bacteria; phylum Planctomycetota; class Planctomycetia; order Gemmatales; family Gemmataceae; genus JALHQU01. The sequence continues at coordinate 5,000 of JBBRUO010000489.1, read as the reverse complement.
GGGGCGGGCGACGGGCCGAACAAGGACGGCGACGGCGGCAAAGGGGTGAACGGCAGCCGCGCCCGCTCCCTGCGGTGGGTGCTGTTGTTCAAGACGTACAGCGGCCGCGACTACCTCGACCAACTGGCGTCCATCGGCGCGGAGGTGGCCATCCCGCTGCCGCCGGACAACAACCAACTGCTGCTGTTCAAGAACCTGAAGAACCCCGGCAAAGGCGAGCGGATGACGCAGGACCAACTCATCCGCCTGTCCGGCCAGATGCAGTTCGCGGACATCAAGCGGGAGTCGGTGCGGAGCGTCGCCGACGCGCTCGGCCTGGACTTCACGCCGAACTCGTTCTGGACGTTCTTCCCGAAGGGGGCGGAGGACGAACTGGCCAAGCTGGAGAAAGGGTACAACAACCGCCAGCCGGAAGACATCGCCGAGACCCGGTTCCGCGTCGAGATCATCGACGGGCGGTACCGGTTCGATGTCGCCGCCCAGACGCTGAAGCGGTGAGACGGAGACTCGCCCCGCCGTGGACGAACAGGACCGGGGCCTTGCACTTCTTCGGTTGCTCGCTGGTCACTTCCAGAGTCTTGAAGCCACGGCCGGTGAGTGAACCCCGCCACCCGGTGGCGTGTCGGTGACGGCATGGCCCGCTCCTCCGCCTTCGCCCGTTGTGTGTTCGTCCCGTCGTACCACCGCGAAAACCTGCCGGCTGGCAGCGCGGTGTACGACGTGAGCAGCTACGCCGACCCGCCGTTTTGCACCTACAGCCCGATGTGGGTCCACGGCGGCATTCCCGTACCCGGAATGCCCGGCACCGTGTCAGACACCGTCGAGGGCGTGTGGCAGGGGTTGAAGGTGATTCGTGGCAAGACCGCCATGCGGTATTTCCACGGGCCGGGGGCGAAGCGGGGCGGGAAGCCGTCCGGCCACCAGTTCGGGACAAACTTGCTCAGCGTCGTCGAGGCGCGGCGGAAGATTTACGTCCCGGTTTACGAGTGGGTGCTGGACCACCGCATCGACCCGGCCGTCCTCGCCGGGTTCGTCGCGGCCGCGTTCGCCGGCGTCACGCAGTACTTCCACGACCTCGCCGACAACGGCGACATCAACGACACCGGGCAACCGCTCGCCCACGCCGCCGTGCTGGTTCAATACCTGAACCGCAAGTGCGCCGAACGAGCGGGGTAAACGCCGACCGCGCCCCGGAACCCGAGGCTGGTCCTCAAAAGGCATGCGGCACCCGGCCTACTTGGTCTTGTGGGCGTGCAAGAACTCGAGGAGCGCGGCCCCGGACGCCGGTTTGGCGAGCGTGGTGATGTGGTCCCCGCCTTCGATGACTTTGACCTCACCCCGGCCGAGCAGCTTGCACACCGTCGCCACTCGCTTCTTCACGTGTTCGGACTCGTCCCCGCCGTGGACGAACAGGACCGGGGCCTTGCACTTCTTCAGTTGCTCGCTGGTCACTTCCAGAGTCTTGAAACCGCGGCCGGCCGCCGCGAACGCCTTGACATCTTTGTTGCCGAACATCAGAGCGGCGAACAAGTTCGCTTGCTCCTCTTTCGGCTTCGGCCGGCCGGCCGGGGTCACCGCGATGATGTACGCGCCCAGGCCTTTGCCCTCGTCCACCGCCTTGGCGAAGGTGTCGCATTCCGAAAAGTCGGACGCCTTCGCGCCCTCGGTGACGGGGGCTTGCCCGGCGTACACGACGCTGAGAACGCGGTCCGGGTGGGTCGCCACCACCTTGCCGGCGATGAACGCCCCGGACGAGTAGCCGATGAGGTGCGCCTTCTTGAGCTTGAGGTGATCGAGCAGGCGCACGACGTCGGCCGCCATCTCGGGGCCGTACTTCGCCGGGTCGTGCGGCTTGTCGCTCTTGCCGTGCCCCCGGCAGTCCAAGGCGATCAGCAGGAATCCGTTCGCGCCGGTGGTGTTGAGTTTCGTTTCCCCGGCCTTGTCCTTCCCCCACATGCCGGAATCGCTCATCCAGCCGTGGATGAGGACGACGGGTTCGCCCTCCCCGGCCGTGACGTAGCGGATCTTCACGCCGTCCGAGTCGAACACGCCGTCGGCCGCGTCCACCGGGGTCGGCACCAGAAAGCCGGCCAGCGCCGTCAGCAAGAGCGGGTATTTCATCACTTGTTCTCGCCCGGAATCTGCGGCAGCGGGACCGGCGGCAGCGCCGCCGGCGGTCCGGGGGCGGGGAGTGGGGCCATCTCCGGTACGCCCCCCGGTGGGACCGCGTTCGGCAGGTCGGGCAGGTCCACCGATGTCGGCGACTTCCCCGACGGCTTCGACTTCTTCGGTTGCGGCGGGTCGGGCAAACCCTTCGGCGGATTCGACGGTTTCGGATCGACCTTCGGCGGGTCCGGCTTCACCGGTGGCGGGGCGGGCAACGGGGCCGTCGGCGGGATGGTCCGTGCCGGGTCTTCCGGGCGGAAGTTGTTCTTCTTCAGCTCGCCGGTGCCGCCGGTGTCGATGCGGTCGATGACGGCTGACGGCGTCTCCAGGTCCACCGTTATCATCTCCTTCGACTGGTCGCTGCCGGTGTTCGCCGCGCGGTCCACGGCCGTCACCCGCAGGTGAAACTTCCACACCGTGGGGTCCTCGATCTCCCACACGTACTTGCCGGTGTTCGGCACCTTGCTGGCGATGGGCGTCCAGTTCTTGTAGGTCGGGTCGGTGGTGTACTCGATGGTGATCGGCTCGGGCATTTGGTTCTTTTCGACGACGGTGTAGTCGATCTCCACGCGGGGGCCGCTCAGGCCGCCGGGCACCGCCTTCGCCCCCTTCAGCGTCACCGTCGGGGCGGTGGTGTCCACCTCGACGATCCAGTGCGCCGGGTCGCCGTCGCGGGGGTCGTCCGGCTTCTGCCCGGCCCCGTTGACCGGCTGGATGATGAAGTGGTACAGGCCGTCCGCCTTGGCCTCATAGGGGATGGCGATCTCCTTGTCGGTGTCGTCCAGGGTGATGTTCACCTTGTCGTTGGTGCCGACCGCGTGCCACTGCCCGGTCTGCTCCTTCATCCACAGGACGGCTTTGGCGATGCCGGAGCGGGTCACCCGCGTCGGCTTCGACCGGACCACCAACCGCTTGTCGTTGACGTACTCGATCTGCGGGCGGGTGGGGAAGTCGTCCGGCCCGCCGAAGCCGGTGTCGATGCGGCCGCCGGGCGGCGGGTCGCGGGGGTCCGGTTGCCGCACGTCACCGCCGTCGCCGCTGATGCGGACGATGTTCGACACCCCCTCGTGCCCGGCCCGGTCCTTACCGACGACGCGGACCTCGAGCACCCGGTTGCGGTCGAACGGGGCCCAGGTGTACGAGTCGCTGGCCGCGAACTCACGGGTGAGTACGGTGGTCCAGGTGGTGCCGCCGGCCGACCGCACCTCCAGCCGCGCGCCGGTCGGCAGCAGGTTCTCGTCCTCGATGCTCCACTTCACCCCGCGCGGGCCGGTGGTGGTGATGCGGGCGAGCGGCTGGCGGGTGTCGAACACGATCTTGTACTGGGCCGAGAGGTTCGCCGTGGCCGGGGCCGTCTCCCCGCCGGCGTAAACGTATTGCAGGGCGAAATCGACCCGCCCGTCGGCCGCCGAGGTGTAATGGAACCCCCGCTTCTTGGCCCGCGAGTTCAAGTCCTCGATCTCGTCCAGCTCGTCCAACTTCTTGTCCGCGACGAGGTCGAATTTGCCGCGACTGGTGGTGCGGGCGTAGAACCGCAAGCTGAGCGGGCGCGGGTTGGCCGCCATCACCCGCTCGATGTCCACGGGGAAACTGATCTTGGCGAGGGGCCAGTGCTTGGCGGTCGGGTCGGAGCCGTCCTGCCCGCGGACGCGCGGCGGTTCGGCGGCCAGCGCGAACACGGCGAGGCTGGCCAGGATGGTGAGCCGCGTGAACATGAGCCTCCCTCCGCGTGCGACGACCTTGGCGGCGAATGCGCAAGGCGGACAATCCGTAGGATCGGCGGGGGCCGGGGAAGGACTTGAGCCAATGGGTCGCGGGGCGGGGGCGCGGCCGGACGGCCGACGGGTGGGCGGTTTCCAGCCGGGGTTGTCCGCGTTCCGCACCTTCGATATATTCTCCTTCCCTCGCTGACGGGCATGGGGCGTAGGGGTTATCCGGATTCTGGGGGTTTTGCGGATGCGATTCACCCTGATCGACCGGATCGACGCCCACCAGCCGGGCAAGTTCTTGCGCGGCTGCAAGTTCCTGGCTTTAGGGGAAGAGTACCTCGCGGACCACTTCCCCCGGTTCCCGGTCATGCCCGGCGTGCTGATGCTCCAAGCCCTCGCCGAAGCCGGGGCGTGGCTGTGGCGGGCGAGTACCGGGTACGCCCACGCGGTCATCGTGCTGCGGGAAGTGAAGAACGTGAAGTACGGCGGGTTCATGCAGCCCGGCCGGCGGATGGACGTGTCGGTCGATCTGACGAAGGAAGACGGCCCGTGGGCCACCTTCAAGGGCAAGGGGTCGGACGACACCGGGCAGCAGACCATCGCGGCTCAGTTCGTGCTGCACGGGTACAACCTGGCGGACCGCGGGCCGGCCGGCGCGACTGTCGATGAGGGATTGCTGAAACACTGGAAGTCCCGGTGGGCGCTGCTCACGGGCGAGTTGAAGTAGGTTAACTTCGGGCGGGTGAGGCTCCCGCCGAACCGTGTTCCCCGGTTCGGCGGGAGCCTCACCTCCCAAGCGAGAGGCGACATGCTGTTGAAAGACCAAGTGGCCCTCGTCACCGGCGGCAGTCGGGGCATCGGCAAGGCGTGCGTCCAAACCCTCGCCAGGGAAGGGGCGAAGGTGGCGTTCGTCTACCGCGGGTCCGAGGACGCGGCGAAGGCGCTGGAGGCTGAGATCGCGGCCGCCGGCGGAACCGCCAAGGCGTGGCAGGGGGACGTGGCCGAACCGACCACCGCCGCCCGCGTCGTCGCCGGCGTGCTGGCGGACTGGGGCCGCGTCGATATCCTGGTGAACAACGCCGGCGTCATCCGCGACGGCCTGTTCGTCCGCATGGACCCGCAGGC
>JBBRUO010000488.1:0-5022 GCA_038247725.1 Gemmatales bacterium | reverse complement strand
CCCCGCATCCTCATGTGCCCGCCCGACCACTACGGCATCGAGTACGAGATCAACCCGTGGATGAAGCGGTCCCAGGGGGCGGACCGGGACGTGGCCGCCGCCCAGTGGACGAAGCTGCACGACACGCTCGTCACCCTCGGCGTGACGGTCGAACTCCTGACCCCCGTGGCGGGGCTACCGGACCTCGTATTCACCGCCAACGCCGGGCTGGTCTTCCACGACACGTTCCTGAGCAGCCGGTTTAAACACGAAGTCCGGGCGAAGGAATCGCCGGTGTTCGACGAGTGGTTCCGCACCCACGGGTTCCGGGTGGACCACCTGCCCGAGCGGGACTACCACGAGGGGGCCGGGGACGCGCTGTTCTGCGGGGAGACGCTGTTCGCCGGGTACCGCACGCGGTCAGACGCGCAGTCGCACCAGTGGGTGGCGAACAAACTCGGCGTGCGGGTGCTACCGCTGGAACTGGTGAACCCCCGCTTCTACCACCTTGACACCTGCTTCTGCCCGCTCACCCCCGACGAGGCCATCTACTTCCCGGACGCCTTCGACACCTACGGCCGGCGGGTGCTGCACACGCATGTCCCGAAGCTGATCCCGGTCCCGGAGGCGGACGCCTTCCGCTTCGGCTGCAATGCGGTGGTTGTCGGGAAGACGGTGGTCCACAACAGCGGCTGCCCCGGCCTCGCGGAGTTGCTGACGAACGCGGGTTACACGTCGGTGGAAGTGACGCTCGACGAATTCCTGAAAGCCGGCGGCAGCGCCAAATGCCTGACGCTGAGGTTGGATGGGGAAGAGGCGGCGGGCTGGAAGGGGTGAGTAGAATCCTTGGACCCAGGAACGTTCACATGGTTGCCCCAAACCTTGCCGCCTCGGCGACGCTGTACGACACCGACGAAACCGCCTGGCTCGACCAGACGGCCGAGTTGGTCCGCGACCGGCGGTTAGCCGAGGTCGATCTCGACACCCTCGCGGAGTATCTCACCGATATGGCCCGCCGCGACCGCCGGGAGGTGGGCAGCCGGCTCGCGCTGCTCCTCGCCCATTTGCTGAAGTGGGAGTTCCAGCCGGACAAGCGGACGGGAAGCTGGCGGGCGACCATCGAAGTCCAGCGGCAGGAGTTGGCCGAATTGCTGGAGAGCGGCACGCTGCGGAATCACGCGGACGAGGTGCTGGCGAAGGCCTACGCGAACGGCGTCCGGCAGGCGGCGGCGGAAACGGGGCTGGATGCGCCCGCCTTCCCCGCCGAGTGCCCGTACATGGTTGAGCAGTTGATGAGCATCGACCCGGAATAAATGCGAACAGGGGGCTGACGCCAGTGTACCAGGGGTTTCACCCCTGGCTACAGTCCGCCACGTCTCCGGCGTGAAGAAAAGACCCCCAACGCCCGCTGGAGCTCCGCCAACATCATGTGCACAGCACTGGGCTGACGGCCCCCGCTCGCCGGAAACCACTCCCTCGCGGTCACGGCTCGCAAGATTGGCCTACCGCACCTTCACCTTGAACACCACCACGCCGCTGCCGGCGGGGGGGATCGGGCCGGGCAGTTCGAACCGCACCACCTGCGAACCGACCTCGTTCTCCGCCAGCGTCACGTTCGACGGGCGGTCGGCGGCGGCCGAACCGGGGATGTACTCCAGCCGGGCGGCGAGACTGTCGCTCAGGATCAGGTCCGTCACCGGCTGGCGGGTGTTGTTGTAATACTTCAGCGTGACGGTCAGCTCGTCGCCCTGCTTCACCGCGCCGGCCGGCTCCACCGTCTTCGTCAGCACCATGCGGCCGGGGAAGTTGCCGATCTCGTCCACCTCGGCCACCACGAAGACCGACGCCACCCCTTCCACCTTGCCGACCGCCTGCGGGCGAGACAACCCGCCGAAGGCGTGCAGCCCGACCAGCGATTCGGCCTGGCTCGGCCGGATGCGGGCGCGGAATCCCGCGAGGGAATCGCGGCCGAGGATTTCCTGCGCGAAGGCCCGCTGCTGGAACACGTCCCGCCCGGTGATCTGCGTGGTCGCGCCGGCGGTCGTCACCCCTTGCACCCCGCTGCTGCCGACCTCCGCCCGGCGGATGACGAACCGGGGGACGCAGATGCACACCATGTTCGACGTGCTGAATTTCCGCCGGCTGCCGACCATGTACTCGGCGATGGTGTTCGACTGGCGGAGCGGCTGGACCGTCCCGTCGAGGCCGATGCCGAGGTTCGCGTTCACGTCGCCGCCGTTGATGAAGCACTCCAGGTCCGACACCTTCGGGCCGAGGATCGGGTCGTACAGCGGGACGCCGAAGTACCCGAAGTGCGGCGGCGCGGCGGCCGGCCCCAGGGTGGTGCCGGGGACGAGCACCGTGCCCGCCACGGACATCCGGGCCAGCTCGTCGCCGCTCGGCACGCGGTCGCCGAACCTCAGGATGGCGACCACCCGGCCGTTGTCTTCCGCCTCCTGAATCGCCCGCTCGACCGTGTCGGAGCCGACCTCGATGGGCCGTTCCGGAGTCGCCTCTTGCGGCACCGCCCGGTTCGGGTCTTCCAGGTAGATCACCTTCGTGACCATGCGGCCGGCGAACGCCTTCTCCACGTCCGCCGCCGTGACGGTGAGCGACGCCGGGTACTCCATGTACCGCATGCCGGGGCGCGGGACGATGCTGCCCCGCACCTCCAGCACCGGGTACAGCGCCTCGTCCGGACGGCCCGGCAGGTTGGCGATCTTCAGCGGGTACCGGTAGCCGGGGCGGAAGCCGAAGACGGTGCCGGTCGGGTAGGGGGTGGATGTCGAGTCGGCCGGGGCGGGCACGACGGTCATCCCCTCGGCGAGGACGGCTTGGACGGCCAGCACCGGGGCCGGCGGGCCGGACGGCGGGCAGAGCGGCCGGTAAAGCGGCGGCTGCGGAGTGAACGCCATGAGCGGCAACGTCCGCGGCAACTGGCAGGGGGCGCAGCCGGGGCCGGCCGGTTGACCAAGCATCAGCGGCAGCAGCAGACCGAGAGTCGGGTTCATTGGGACGGTCCCCGGATGAGAGGCGGGCACCCCCGAGGGGTGCCCCTGCGAATACGTCGGGTTGATCGGGGGGCACCCCTCGGGGGTGCCCGTGGTTCCGTTAGCGGGTCGGGATCGGCGGCAGGCTGACCGGCACCTTCACGTCCACGTCATCGGGCATGCGGGGCGGCAGGCCGCCGGTCCGTGGGCCGGGGCCGGACGGCGGGGCCACCAGCGGCCGCCCGCCCATCGCCGGCTCGTTCACCGGCGGCGCGCTCTGGTCTTCCAGGTCGATGTTGCCCAGGCGGATGACCAGCAGGATCGACCCCCGCCGCTTCGCCTCCTGGATCGGGTCCACGCCGGCGTCCAGCTTCGTCGAGACGATCTCCTCGGCGACGGCCAAATCCTGGAACTGGGCGTCCGGGAGGTAGATCACCTTCACCACCAGGTTGCCCACCCTGGCCTGTTCGAAGTCCTCGTCGGTGAACGCGAGCGGCACGGTGCTGTGCGACAGGAACTCGACCGTCTTCTCGGTCGTCGGGTACACCTCGATGGTCGGGTAGTACGCCTTCGCCCCGCGGTTCTTGATCTGGTCCAGCTTCACCCGGTACACCTGCCCCTGGGGGAACGGGTACAGCATGGGCGTCGTCCGCACCGCCCCGGCGAACCCCCCGCTCTGGTCCATGAAGTGGACGTTCATGTTCCCCGGCTCGAGGAACTTGATCTGCGTCCGCTGGTTCGGGAACAGCGGCCCGCCCATGGCGTTGCCCGGCCCGCCGAAGCCGACGCCGGCGACCGCGCCGGGCGGCCCCATGCTCGGGGCCGGTAGGATGCCGCCGTGGCCCAGCGCCATCCCGGCCCCGGAGTTCCGCGGCCCGTACACTTCCGGCGGGTACCGGTCGCCGTTCACCCGGCGGACGTTCGGGTCGGTCATCCCGCTCCCGCTCGGCCGGTAGGCGGTGGCGTGGCGGACGCCGTCACCGGGGGCGGCACCCCGCACCTGCTGGTTGTCGGAGATCGCGCTCGGCTTGCTACCGTCCGGGCTGGCGCACCCGCCCAACCCGGCCACCAGCACGAACGCCGCTGCTGTTCGCTTCATGGCTCCCCCTAAGCGGACCGGTCCGGCCGCCTGACTCGTGACCCCGCGAAATCGCGTCACCCAACCAATCGTCACGAACGGACGCCGGACTTTGGCGAAATCCGGAACCGCCGGCACCCCCGGCACAAGCGGGGTAACCGGGGGAATCGGCGACGGGACGGACTCCCGCCGCCGAAGGAGTCGGTGGGTCGGTGGCACACCAGTGCCTTTTCCCCTAGCCAGCGACCCGAATGCCGATAATATGCCGGTTTGCCGAAACTCCCCGCGCAGAGTTCGTGAGAGCTTGCCATGTATGTGATTTTCGAAGACGGGTCGCACCAGTACCGAGCCGAAGTCGGCGGGTTCGTCACCATCGACCACCGCGAGTGCGAGGCCGGGCAGACCCTGGAACTGTCCAACGTGCTGCTGGTGTCCGACGGCAGCGGTCAAGTCACCGTCGGCCGGCCGACCGTGGCCGGTGCCAAGGTCCTCGCCGAAGTGGTGGACTTCCCGAGCGTGAAGACGCAGGCCCAACTGTTCCGCCGCCGGAAGAACGTCCGCCGCCTGCGGGGCCACCGTCAGCCGCACGTCCGCGTGAAGGTGACGCAAATCGTCGCCGGCTGAACCCGCCGCGACCCCGATTGCCAACCGAGAACCGGGTGACGCCGTCGTCGCCCGGTTTTTCCACGTCCAGACCGTCCGGTACCGCGATCTCGTGCCGGGGTGTCCGGCAGTTGTGAAAATCGATTCATTAAAAACACTCAGAATTCACTACCACTTCGAATGGGAGAGGTTAAGATTCGAGGAGTGAGAAATGAAAACGGGTTCACAATTGCCCCCGACACGGTGGGCACGAGGTTCCGATGACCAACCGAACCGAAGCCCAACTCCGGCTGGACACCCTGACCCGGCAACTGGAAGCACCCGCGCACGTCGGGGCGGTGGCCAAAGGCGTGGCCGTGGCGGTCGGACTGG
>JBBRUO010000487.1:0-5048 GCA_038247725.1 Gemmatales bacterium | reverse complement strand
CGGCACCCCCACAATCACCACCGGGACTCGCCGCCGCCTTGGAAATCCAAGGGCGAAACCCCGTCACGCCCCCGACGTGATCCGCCGGCCGGGTACGGAGCAGTCGCCGTGGGACGACCGCGCGCGTCGCCCAGCCACGCCGACAAGCGGCGGGCGTGGAAGCGGGAAATCCTCGGGGAAACAATTCTCGTCGCTTTGCGGAGCGGGGCCGACGAGCGGGAAATCCTCGCCGTCGCCGGGAGACAGTTGGACCTCGCCGCGTGAGCGTTGAGGAGTTCGCGGAAAGTGCAGAACCATATCCTCGCCACCCGGAAGCCCCGCGCCTATCCCCTCAGCCGGTATGGACTTGCCACTCCACGCCGCCCAACTTGATCCGCGGCCGCCCGCCCGCCGCGCCTATCCCCTCAGCCGGTATGGACTTGCCACCCCAGGAAGTGCCATTCGGAGGGAGTGGATGGAGTCTAGACTGGCAAGTGGTGCAACGACGAGTCGGATTTCCTGACAGCACTACGCACCGCGCTTCAATCTCCGCCAGTTCGTTCTGCTATCGACAGCATCCTTGCCATGTCGAACGAACGGAACATGGCACCGTCTGTCCCAGCCGCCTGAGGCTCATAACCCCATCAGGTAGACGGCCATCGCCAGCCCGACGGCGGCGAGCAGTCCGGCCACCGCCAGCCCAAGCGACCACCGCGGCGGGCGGAACGGTTCGCCCCGGTCGATGCGGCCGATGACGCCGCGGTACTCGACCGCCGATGCGAGGATGACGGCGACCCCGAGCAGCACCAGGGCGACGCCCAACCGCAGTGACCATGCGGTGTCGGGCGGTGACGGGACGGCCGGTAACGCCACCCCCAACTGGCGAAGGAACAGCCCGAACTTCGCCACCACGAACCCGAAGCCGATCAGGGCCAACCCGGTGCGGAGCCAGGCCAGTAGGGTTCGCTCGGCGGCGAAGCGGACGCGTGGGTCGTCGGGCACGGGTTCCCTCCGAAGGTTCGCAATCGATGGTTCCACTCGGCCGGTCACCCCTCCAGGAACTTGATCCGCTTGTTGATGTCGGTGTTCACCGAGTGGAAGGGCACCGACAGGTGACTGGAGTCGAACAGGCCGGTGCGGAGTGCCTCCAGGTCGTCCGAGCCGAGGGCGTTGTTGAAGATCGGCAGCAGGTAGTCGATGCCGGTCTGCGACGGGCGGAGCAGGTGCGGGTCGTAGAAGGACTCGTGCATGAACCGGGCGTGGATCAGCCCCCACTGGTCGCGGAAGTCGTTCGAGTACACGTCGCCGACGTGGAACCCCTTCGCCTTGCTCCACTGCAACACGGCCACCGCGTTGATCCGCCCTTGCGTGAGCAGGTCCACCGCGTGCCCGCCGAGTTGGGTGGCGTGGAAGCGGTCGAACAGGATCGGCCGCCCGCCCCGCTGGGTGTGGCCGATTTTCCGCGTGAAGATGGCCGCCCGCGCGCTCTCGTTCCGCCGCTTGCTGGTGAAGTACGTGTCCCCCAGGCGGCGGATCAGTTCGGCCCGCAGCGCCTCGCTGGCCCCGCTGAGGAGCTTGTTCCCGGCCGGGTCGGTGGACTGGTGCTCGGCCCCCAACTCGACCCCGTTCTCGTCGATGATCCCCTCCCCGCAGACGATGACGACGTGCTTCTGCAAGTCGTACACCTCCTTGATCCGCTCGACCAGCATGTCGATGTTGACGCGGTGTTCGGGCACCAGGAGCAGGTCCGGCTGGCCGTACATGGACCCCAGCGCGATGTACCCGGAGTGCCGGCCCATCACCTCGACGATGGCGATCCGCCGGTGGCTCTCGGCCGTCGTCCGCACCCGCTGCACGCCGCTGGCCGACACGTACACGGCGGTGGCGTAGCCGGGGGTGACGTAGTTCACCATCCGGTCCAGGTCGAACGTGGTGCGGGACGGGGTGCGGGTGTACCAGAAGCCGCCGGCCTCGGTCCCCAGCGGGCCGGGGCGGTTGGCCTCCGGGTTGTCCTGATCGACGCGGACCAGCCGCCGCCACTCGGACGGCTCGGACAGGTAGTTCAGGCCGAGGTCGTTGTCGATGGTCTTGGGGGCGAGGACGCTGGGCACGGCGTCGCTCAGCGCCTGCATGCCGTTCAGGGTGCCGTCCCCGCCGACGCAGATCAGGCCGTCGATCTTCAGCTTGGCGAGGCGGTCGGCGATGGTCTTGATGACGATGGCGTCGTCGGCGTCCACATAGTCGCGGGAGCTGCCGATGAGCGACCCGCCCTGGCTCGGGTCCAGTTCGGGGATGGTCGAATACAACGGGTTCAGGATGACGTGCGGGACGCGGGGGTTGAAGAGGCTGCTGAACCCCTTGATGAACCCGACCACCTCGACCTTCAACTGGTTGGCGCGGGTGACGGCCCCGAAGATGGTGGCGTTCAGCGCGGGGGTGTCGCCGCCGGCCGTGAGAATGCCGATCCGTCGCATGTGCGGTGCCCGGTGAGTACAAGGGGTAGGCACCGGTAAGATAGGGCGGGATTCAGCCGCCGGGCATGACGAAATTGCGGAGCAGGGAGTAATACCCCTCGCACCGCTGCCGCCACGCCCGCGCGTCGGTCGGCAGCGCCCCCCGCAAGGGGCGGAAGCAGACCAGCACCTCCACCCGGTTCGGGTCCAGCTTGTTCATTCGCAGTTCGATCTCGATCGGCTCCTTGCCGCGGGTCGGGGCGCGGTGCGCCCCGGACAGGAACCCGAACACCCCGCTCCGCGAGGTGGGCTGGTCGGCGGTCGCCTTCCACCCGACCGGCATCTCCACCCGCACCCGGATCAGCCCCGGCTCGCTCTCGACGGCGTGCCCGTTCACCTCGTCGATGAACCCGCGGAGCTTGAGCGCCGCCAGTTTCTCCGGCAGGCACGCCTCGAACATGTCGGACAGCACAAAGTCGTCGTCCGCTCCGGCCACGGCCGGCGGTGGGGTGGTGGCGACGTCCGGCAGTTCGGTTTGCAGGAGTACCAGGTCGTCGTCCGCCGCCGGTGGGGCGGTGGCCGCCCAGACGTCCCACCCGACGCCCCGCGAGTACAGGTCCACGAACTCCTTCATCGTCGGCGGCCGCTCGCTGGCGTACTTGGCCAGCGCCATCTGCACCGCCGCCTCGACGGCCGGCGGGACGTGCCCGGCTCCGACGGAATGGAACTTCGGCGGCGCTTCCCGGACGTGCGCGGTCAGAAGTTCCTCTTGCGAATTCAAGTCGAACGGTAGGCGACCGGTGAGCAGTTCGAACACGATGACGCCGACGCTGTAGATGTCCGACCGGGCGTCGGTGGAGTCCCCGCGGACCATTTCCGGGGAGACGTAGGCGGGGGTGCCGCAAGCGAAGATCGACCCGTGCCCGGTCAACTCGGCCAACTGGATGTGCGGTTTGCTGGTGAACCCGGCGAACCCGAAGTCCATCACCTTCACGCTCTCGGCGTCGGTGCCGGGGTTCACCACCATCAGGTTGGCCGGCTTCAGGTCGCGGTGGCAGATGCCTCGTCGCTGTGCGGCGTACAGGGCGTGGCCGAGCGGCCCGACGAGCCGGGCGGCCCGATCCGGATCCAGCCGCTTGCTCACGTCCAGGACCGTCTCGAGGGTGACGCCGCTGATGTGTTCGAGGACCAGGCACGGGCCGAGCGGGTCGTCCAAGGAGGCGTCCAGCAGCCGGCAGACGTAAGGGTGGCTGAACCCGGCCATGCTCCGCACTTCGGCGTCGAAGAACTGGCGGAACCGCGGGGCCATCGCCGCCTCGTCTTTGATCCGCTTGATCACCACCGCCGCGCCGCCGGCCGTGTCGGCCAGGAACACGTGCGCGTTGCTCCCCTCGCCGAGGAACCGGCGGGCGCGGTATTTCCCCAAGAACGTCTGGCCGAGGTACGCCTCCGCCGCGCCGCGCCGGGACACCGGCGGGGGCGTCGCCACCGCGCCGGTTCGCTTCTCCGTCCCGAAGATCCGCATCGGTAAGCCCCTCGTCCGAGGGCGGGGCCGGAGCCGGCCCGTCCTGGCAGGGCAACCGTAGTGCGGGAATCGACGACACGCAAACCTGACCCGCCGTTCACGCCTTCCACCGATATCCCACAGCCGACACGAATTGCCCGTCCGGGGGGAGGACTCGCCACCCGGCGTCGATGCCGGCGGCCTGGAGGTTGGCCGCGTCCGGGGTGCAGGTGTACGGCTCGATGGCGACCGCCTTCCGGTGCGGCGGCGTGAACAGCAGCAGTTCGCCGAACTCCGGGGGTGCCCAGACGGAGATCTCGCCGGCCGCCGTCGGGTGCGACAGTCGGGCCACGGGCGTCGGGTTGTCGCCCTCTCGCGGCAGCAGTCGGAAGAGGGTGTCGAGTGGCGTCGGGCCGATGGGCCGCGGGGTGCGGAAGTCGAGGTCAGCCGGCACCGGCACACGCTTGCCCGTCGGCAGGCCGCCGTCGGACTCCCACACGGCTTCCACTGCCGCCGTCAGGACCAACTCGTCGGCGGCCGCGCCGGGCGCGTTCGGGTGGCAGAAGTACGGGTGATACCCGAGGCCGAAGGGCAGGGGGGTCTCGGTCGGGTTGACTACTGTCGCGATGGCGATCAGCGCCGTCGCGCTGAGGCGGTAGCTGACCGAGATGATGAAGTCGGCCGGCCAGAACGGCACGGCGTGCGGCAGGTCCGCCGACAGTTGCAACTCCCCCGTCACCCAGGCGTGATCCGGCGTGGTGCCCGACCCCGTCACGCCCCACGGCACGCGCGGGGTGAACCCGTGGATGGCGTGCGCGCCGCTGCTCTCGTTCAGCGGCAGTTGGTACTCGGTGCCTTCGAACGTGAACTTGCCGTGCTTCAGGCGGTTCGGGAACGGGAACAGGATGGGGTGCCCGGAGCGCGTCGGTACCGGGTTCGTCTCCCACTCCGGCGACTTGTACAGGATGTCGCCCCAAGTGTCGTCGGGCCGCTTTACTTGCCACTGAAGGCAGTTGAACCCGAACCCCGGCCACACCTCGGCGCGGACGGTGCCGGCGTCGTCCCCCATCTCGATGGCGGTATCCGCCCGCCCGCCGGCGGCGACTTCCTTG
>JBBRUO010000486.1:0-5058 GCA_038247725.1 Gemmatales bacterium | reverse complement strand
GAAACCCCAGTCAGAACTGGGGTTTCGGGCGGGCCGCTCGCAGTGACACGCCACGGATCGAGGGAGAACTCCGGACCTCTCAGCGGCTGGCGCGGGCCGTGCCGTTCGGCCCGGTGGTGAAGTCCACTGTCAGTTGTTCGCCGCCCCGGAATTCGATCCGCTGCTCCTGCGTCTCCGGCCGGCCGTCCCGCCGCCACTCGGCCTTCATCAAGTAGGCGTACTCCTTACCGGGCGAAAGCACCGGGGTTGTAAACTCGCGGACGGCGTCCGACCGCTCGTTCCGCCGGCCGTCCACGAACAGGGTCGCGCCCGGGGGCAGCTTCACCACGATCTTGGCGCGATCCTGCGGCACCGGCGGCTTCGTCGTCACCGGCGGCAGCAGCGGCTTCGTCGTCTCCGGCGGCACGATCGTCGGCGTCGGCTGGCTCCCCTTCCCGGTCGCGTAGGACTCCGCCAGCTTGGCGTTCGGCCGGGCCGTCGTCAGGTCGGCGAAATCGACCGAAACCGCACCGCCCGCCCGAACTTGAATCTTCTGGGACTCGCTCAAAACGCGGCCGTCGCGGACGTACTCCACGCGGAAGGTGTACACCGCCTCGCGGTCGCTGGGCAGAGGCGGGGTGACGAACTTCCGCTCGCCGGCCGTCTGCGACAGCGGCCGCCCTTCGGCGAACAGCTTCGCGTCGGGCGGCAACGTCACGATCACCGTGCCCCGCTGGGAGTCGCGGTTCGTGGGGCGGAGGACGCTCATCCCGCTCCGCTCCTCGCCGACGCTGGGCGAGGCCGGCGAGATCGGGACCAGAGGGTACGAGTCGAACCCGCTCGGCGGCGACATGATCGTCGGCGGGCCGATGGGGTCCGTGTCACCGGGGAACGGGTTGAAGTACGACGGCACCGGCACCGGCTGAGCGAAGTCGTTGGGGATGTTCTGAATGCCGCCACCGCCCGGCATCCCGAAGCCGTCCGGGATCGGCGTCCCGTAGCCGCCCACCCCAGGGGTGCCGAAGCACGAGCCGGGCATGCTGCCGAAGCAGGAGGCGGCGGCGTAGCCGGTGCAGCCCCCCCCGGTGCAAGAGTAGCCGCGGTCGGCCGCGACCGAGCCGCTACAGCCGGTCCCGCCGTAGCCGTTGCCCCCACCCACCCGCGCCGGGGCGATGGCCCGGCCGGTGCCGCCGCAACAGCCGGTACAAGACCCGTGACACCCGCTCAGCCAGTTCCGGATGCCGCCGTGAAACAGCCCGCCGCGACAGCCGGAGCAGCCGCCAGTGTCTCGGCTGGTACTCCGGTCGTCGCTGCCGCTGCAACCGCCGCGGAAACTGAACAACTCCCGGAAGAAGCCGTTGAACTGGGCCGAATCCGGGGCGGTGCCCATCGCGGACATTAGCACGAGCGTATACATTGAACGCACCCCTGCGAGGACTGACGTGGCAGCCACGGTAGCTGCGTGACTTAGGCAATCTGGGACGACGAGTAAAAATTACCCGGTTGCGGCCGGTGGGGACAACCGACTTGTGGGAATCCGGCCGGACTTCCGCCAGCGGTGCCATTCGACTCCCGCACCACGCGATTAACTGTTATCATCCGCATGTTCGACCGCGATAAACTGGGAAGTCTGTCGCGGTCGTGCCGCTCGCAACGAGGTACGGAATGTCGCAACGGAACTTGGCCTGGCTGATCCTGGTGCCCGCGCTGGTGCTGCTCACGTCGGTCGTGTCGTGGACGGCCCCGCCCCCGGACGAGGACTTCCAGAACGTCCGCAACATCGTGGACGTACTCGGGGTGGTGGACCGCGACTACTACCGCGTGCTGACGCCGGACCAGAAGAAGCAGTTCGTCAAGGACATGATCAACGGCGGCCTGTACCAACTCGACCGCAACTCCAGCTACTACTCGGCCGAAGACCTGCAGAAGTTCCGCGAGGAGACCGACGGCAACTTCGGCGGCATCGGCGCGTACCTCGGCCTCGACCCGAAGACGAATTACCTGATGATTTCCCAGCCGATGTTCGGCACCCCGGCATACGAGGCCGGGTTGGACGCCGGCGACCTCATCACCAAGGTGGGCGACCTCAGCACCGAAGGCATCACGGTGGAAGCCGCCAGCGCGAACATCAAGGGGAAGCCGGGCACCCCGGTGACGCTCACGGTCAAGCGGGTCGGCAAGGCCGAGCCGGAAACCCTGACGCTGACGCGGGCGGTGATCGAAATCCACCCGGTGCAAGGGGTGACGCGGAAGGCCGACAACCCCGGCGAGTGGGACTTCATGGCCGACCCGAAGGCGCGCATCGGCCTCATCCGCCTGACCGGGTTCAACGGCAAGACGGCGACCGAGGTGAAGGCGGCGCTGGCTGAGTTGGAAAAGGCCGGTGCCCGCGGTCTCGTCCTCGACTTGCGGAACAACCCCGGCGGGCTGCTCGACGAGGCGGTCCAGGTGTCCGACCTGTTCCTCGCCGACGGCGTCATCGTCAGCACTGAGGATCGCAACAAGGACGGCCGCAAGGAGTCGGCGAAGAAGGACGACACCTACTTCGAGAACCCGAAGATCCCGATGGCGGTGCTGGTGAACGGCGGCAACGGCGGTAGCGCCAGTGCCAGCGAGATCGTGGCGGCCGCGCTGCAAGACCACGGCCGGGCGGTCGTCGTCGGCGAGCGGTCGTACGGCAAGGGGAGCGTGCAGAACGTGCTGGAACTGCCGGACAAGCAGTCGGCGGTGAAACTGACCACCGCCGTGTGGCTGACGCCGAAGGGGAAGAACATCCACCGCTGGCCGGACTCCAAGGAGTCCGACCCGTGGGGCGTGATGCCGGACGAAGGGCTGACGGTGAAACTGACCGACGACGAACTCCGCCAGTACTACCTGCACCTGCGGGAGGTGGACCGCGTGCCGGGCAAGGGCGGCCAGCCTCGGCCGCGTCCGGACGACAAGAAGCTCGACCCGAACCACAAGGACAAAGTGTTGGAGAAGGCGCTCGACCACATCCGGCAGAAGCTGAAGGAATTCGGCGACGCCGGTCGCTTTGATCGCGGCGTCCCGTCGTGACCCTCACCCCGTTAGGCGACCAGGCGGTTCTCGCGTACCTGCCCTCGGAACCGGACGCCGTCCGGTTCGCGGCGGCGGTACGAGCCGCGAACCCACCGTGGCTGCAAGACGTGGTTCCCGCTTACGCCTCCGTCGGGGTGTTCTTCGACGCTGACGCGATTCGATGCGCGGCCGTCCTCGACTGGCTTCGCACTGTGCCCGTCCCGGATACCGCCGAAACACCAGTCGCGACACACGCCATCCCCGTTTGTTACGCCGACACCTTCGCCCCCGATCTTCCCCGCGTGGCGGAGCATTGCCACCTGTCGCCCGAAGATGTTATCCGTCTTCACACCGGGGGCGAGTACACGGTTCACGCCATCGGTTTCGTGCCGGGGTTCCCGTACCTCGGCTACTTGCCGGCGGAGTTGTGCGGCGTGCCCAGGCTGCCGTCGCCGCGCGTGCGAGTCGAACCCGGTAGCGTCGGCCTGACCGGGCGTCAAACGGGGCTGTACCCCCTGCCCCGCCCCGGCGGGTGGAACCTGATCGGCCGCACCCCGCTGACCGTGGTGGACGTGGCCGCCGGCTTCTTCCCGATCCGCGTCGGCGACCGCGTACGGTTCTTGCGAATCGATGGGAGCGAGTACCACCGTCTGGCCGGCGAACGGCTCTCTTGGGAGGGCGAGGCTCCCGCCGAGCCGGGGATACCAATGGCTCGGCGGGAGCCTCGCCCTCCCGAAGACGGCTCTCAAGCATTGGAACCCCCCACATGATCGACATCGCCGACGCGAGCAAGATGTACGGCCCGAAGGTGGCCGTCGCGGGGTTAAACCTGACCGTCCCGGCGGGCGAGTTGTTCGCCTTCCTCGGGCCGAACGGGGCCGGCAAGACGACCACCATCAAGATGCTGTGCGGGCTGCTGTTCCCGACCGCCGGCAGCGTCAAGGTCGGCGGGTTCGACCTCCGCACCCACGGCGACGACGCCCGCAAACTCATCAGCTACGTCCCCGACCAGCCGTTCCTCTACGACAAACTCACCGGCCGCGAGTTCCTCCGCTTCACCTGCGAACTGTACGGGATGCCGGAGGATCGCATCGGGGCGAAGATCGCGGAAGTGATCGACGTGTTCCACTTGGAGGAGTTCGTCGATGATCTCACCGAGCGGTACTCGCACGGGATGCGGCAGCGGACAGTGTTCGCGGCGGCGCTGGCGCACGAGCCGAAGTTGCTCATCGCCGACGAGCCGACGGTCGGGCTGGACCCGAAGAGCATCCGCGAGTTGAAGGTGCTATTGCGGAAGTTGGCCGCCGGCGGGATGACCATCTTCCTCTCGACGCACACGCTGGACATCGCTCAGGAACTGGCCGACCGCATCGGCATCATTGACCGCGGCAAGTTAATGGCCTGTGGCACCATGACCGAGTTGCGCTCCCAGGCTGCCAGCGACGGCAACTTGGAGGATCTGTTCATGAAGATCACGGAAGAGGCGACCGCTCCGACCGCCTGATTTCGAGGCGAAGCCGGCCCACGATGGCCGTGGGTGTGCGGAGGGGCGCACTTTGACACGAACCCGTTGAGCCTGTCCCATACCGTTGTGGGGGCGGGCCGGTCTGCTACCTCCCCTCGGTGAGGGGAGGTCGGTTGCGAAGCAACCGGGAGGGGAGATTCCTTCCCCACCAAGGCATCGGAAGACTCCCCTCCCGCCGCTGCGCGGCGACCTCCCCTCAACGAGGGGAGGTGGGTTGCGTGCCCCTCTCGGCATTTGGGACAACTTCGGTGGGCTCGTGTATGAGACCGTCACCCAATCGCCGATGTCGCCCGACTGTCCAAACACGACCACCACCGCCCGCAGCCGCCGAAGATGTGCCCAGCCCTCGCCCTCAGAAAACCTTTCACCCGATCGGTCAGCGAGCGAGTGACGAGCGGGTTCGTAGTTTGACGGTGTCCCACTCTCCCCCACACCGAGGTCCGCGCCATGTCTTTCTTCGTTCGCACCAAGGAAGTCGCCGCCGGCGGGCGGGCGGATATCGCCATCGAGATGGG
>JBBRUO010000485.1:0-5071 GCA_038247725.1 Gemmatales bacterium | reverse complement strand
TTCTGGGCTCTGTGATGCCTATGTCGGGGCCTATTACTCGGGGCGCGTCTAACCTTGCCCCCCGCCCCGGGCCCCTTAGGTCGCCGCGAATCCGGGGCCCTGTCTCGCCGGCGACTTCAGGAGCCGCTCATTTCACTCACTTCCCCTTCAACAGCCCCAGCATGGCCTCCCCGCTGGCGTGGCCGATGCGGGTGAACCAGATCGCACTGCCGAGGTAGTGGTACGGGCGGTCGCCGCCGACCAACTTCCACTGTTCGGGGTTCTTCTGCCACGTCGGGAACAACTCCTCGGCGGCCTTGTCCACCAGTTCATCCGTGCGGATCGCCTTCACGTTCCCCGTGAAGTCCGGCACGTCGTTCATCGCCAGTTGCGCCTTCTGCACGTCCAGCATCGCGCCGGTCGTCGGCTTCGACCCGTTCTGCCCCATCAAGTCGATGACGAAGGGGAGGTTCGGGGCGTTCAAGTCCTTCCGCACGTCGCGGATGAAGTGGGCCATGTTCGACTCGTACTCCTTCTCCGCCCCGTTGTACATGTCGTTCCACCCCTGGAACCAGACGAACCCGGCCAGTTCCAGCGGCTTGCCCTTGAGCGCCGGGAACAGCGTCCCCGAGTTCGTCATCACGTCTTTCACCTCGGCCAGCATGTTGCGGTACGACAGGCCGTAGGGCTTGGTGATGTCGTCCATCGTCGGGAGTGGGTCGTTCCTCTTATTCTTCTCGTTGTTCGCTTTGACCCGGTCTTGGGCCTGTTTCAACTCCTTCGCCAGCACGTCGGCCGGCGGCAATTTCGCCGACGGCGGGCGGAAGTTCTTCACCAGGGAGTGACCACCCCACGCGGCCTTGACCAGGACGACCGGTTCGTCGAAGTGGTTACCCATCACCGTGCCGAACTCCAGTTCCATCCCGGTGCGGTTGGGCGAGCCGTAGCCGACGGTGAGCGGCCCCTTGCGCTCAAGGTACTTGATGAACACGTCGTCGCGGACGACCCACTGATCGCCTTTCCGCAGGTGGGCGAAGACGGCTTTCGTCTTGGGGTCGGTCGCCTGATGGTCCAGCAGCGCGTTCGGCGCTTTGCCTTCCATGTTCGACTGCCCGGCGAGGATGAACACCTTCACCGGCTTGTCGGCGGCGGCCAGCGGCGAGGCGAGCAGGAGCAAAATTGCGAGGCGGGGCATGTGCAATTACCAGGGGAGGGTTGGAAAGGGTCGATGGCTTTGTTAGCCCGTCGCGCAAGTAAGGGGCAGACCACCTGAGCGGTGCGCCCCTTGCTTGCGCGACGGGCTAACAAACCAGGAGCGCCGAAAGCGGTCACTTCTTCTTCGGCGGGTTCACCGGCCACGGCTCGACGAGCGCCCGTTCGGCCCAGGCGTCGTACTTCGCGGTCAACTCCGTCACCTTCTCCGGCATGGCGGACGCGAGGTCGCGGGACTCCACCCGGTCCTTGGCGATGTCGTACAGCTCCCACTTGCCGGCGTGCTTGGCAACCAGCTTCCAGTCGTCGATGCGGATCGCCCGGTTGCCCTCGTGCTCCCAGAAGATCGCCTCGCGGTCGAGGGGTTTGCCGGCGAAGGCGGGGACGAGGCTCTTCCCTTCCAGCGGCGTCGCGTCCTTCGGGTATTGCGCCCCCGCCAGATCGACGCAGGTGGCGGCGATGTCGATCAGGTGGCCGGGCTGCTTCCGCAACTCGCCCTTCGCGGCGATGCCCTTCGGCCAGTGGGCGATGAGCGGACTGGAGATGCCGCCCTCGTGAACCCAGTGCTTGTACTCGCGGAACGGGGTGTTCGACACGTTCGCCCAACCGCGGCCGTAGGCAACATAGGTGTCCGCCGGGCCGGGCATCACCTTCGGCCCCATCCGCACGGGGTAGCCGTCTCGGGTCTGGGCCGGCACGCTCCCGGCCGTGATGAAGTCATCAGACTTCATCGCGGGCAGCGTCGGCTTCTCTGGGCGGGCGATGTTCGGGTGGTTCTTGTTGCCGGACCGCCCCATCGCCTCCGCGCAGCCGCCGTTGTCTTGCAGGAAGAGGATGAGGGTGTTCTCGAACTGTCCGGTGCGCTTCAACTCCGCGACCAGCTTGCCGATGCCCTGATCCATCCGGTCCACCATCGCGGCGTACACTTCCATGCCGGCCGCCTCCCACTTCTTGTCCGCGACCTTGTCCCAGTCGCCGGCCTGCTCGCTCATCGACTGCTTGGGGTCGATCAGGCCGAGCTTCGCGGCTTTCGCAAACCGGGCCTTGCGGGTCGGCTCGTACCCGCCGTCGTATTTGCCGGCGTACTTCTTGATGTCCGCCGGCAGCGCGTGCATCGGCCAGTGGGCGGCCGTGTACGCGACGTACAGGAAGAACGGCTTGGCCGCGTGGTCCTTCGCGTGGTCGCCGACGAACCGCACCGCGTGGTCGGAAATGGCGTCGGTGTAGTAGTACGTCTCAGGCGTGTACTCCTTGTCCGCGAAGGGCGAAATCATGGTCTCGTCGCGGACCAGTGAACTGGGGTCGAAGAAGCTGCCGGCCCCGTGGATGGTGCCGTAGTAGCGGTCGAACCCGCGGGCGATGGGCCAGTTGTCCTTCGGCCCGTCCTTCCCGGCGAACCGCGTGACGTGCCACTTGCCGGCGGCGTAACTGCGATAGCCGGCCGGCTTCAACTGCTCCGGGATAGTCCGGCACGACTTGTTCAACCCGCCGGTGTAGCCGGGCTTGCCGGTCTCTTGCAGCATGTGCCCGACCCCCGCCTGATGCGGGTACAACCCGGTCAGCAGGCTGGCCCGCGTCGGGCAGCAGCGGGCGGTGTTGTAGAACTGCGTGAACCGCACCCCGCCGGTGGCGAGGGAATCCAGCGTCGGGGTGGCGATCTCGCCGCCGTAACAGCCGATGTCCGAGAAGCCCATGTCGTCGCTCATGATGACGACGACGTTCGGCCGCTTCGCGGGTGGGTCCGCGGCGAAGGCCGCGCCACTCGACGCGGCGAGGAGGAGTGCTGACAGGATTCGATTCACAGGTGTGCCTCGAGGTGGGAGAGGGTGGGCATTCACTCGGTCGCGCCGCCGAACGTCGCCGACAGGTTCGCGAAGCTGGTCTTCGCGGCGGAAACGGGATCGTAGCCCGTTTTGTTACTGATCATGCCGCTCACTTCCACCACCACCGGCCCGGTGTACTTCGCGGCCGCGAGTCGCTTCGCGTACTCGGAATAGTCGATGCCGTGTTCGCCGGGCAGGAGGAACTCGAACTTCTCCGGCGTGCCTTTCGCGTCCTTCACGTGCACGAACGCGGCGTACGGGGCGAGGGCGGCCACGGCAGCGGCGAGTTTCTCCCCGCGCAAGACGAGGTGGCTGAAATCGAAGGCGAGCCGGACCCACGGGCTGTTCACCTGCTTCAACAGCCAGGTCGCGCCGGCGACGGAGTGCAGGGCGTTCCCGACGTGCGGCTTCACGGCAACCACGGTCTTCGCCGCCTTCGCCACGTCCGCCCACGCTCCGAGCCGATCCGCCAACTTGTCCTTCACCTTGTCCCACTCGGCCGGCTTGCCGCCGAGGATGGTCTCGATGGGCGGCGGCGCGTCCGGCGACAGGGCGTGTCCCAGTTCGGCGGCGGCTTTCAACCGGTCGAGGTTCGCCGCGTGCGCCTTGTCGTCGCCGAGGGCCGGCAGGTTTTCCATCAAGCCGTGGAGTGACAGTTTGGCGTCAGCGAGCCGCGTCCGCAACTCCTTCCGCGCGGCGGGCGAGAGCGCCTTCGGCTCGGCCGGGTAGCCGGGCATGAGGGCCAGTTCCACGCCATCGTAGCCGATCTTGGCGCACGCCGAAATGGCGTCGGCGAGCGACAGCGACTTCATTCCGTAGAGGCTGAACCCGAGCGGCAGGCGTACCGGTTTCTCGGCGGCGGTCACGCGATTCAGCAGCAACAGCGAAGACGCGGCCAGCCACTGACGACGGGAGAGGCGTGTCATGCCAAGGCCTGCGGGAGGGCGGGGTCGAATGCACCAGGTGGCATCGTACCACGTCCCGCCCGCGTCCCGCTACTTCCCAGGGACCGGCGGGGCCGGAATGGCGATGCGGAAGCCGGTGTACTTGTTCCCCTGATCGGCGAACGCGGCTTTCGGCTGCGTCTGTTCGGCGTCCAAAATGGCGAACGTGAGCGGGTCTTTGAACAGGAAATTCCGACCGCGAGTGATGGCGCGGGGACGGTCGCCCTCCAGGGTGCCGGACGTCCACTCGGCCCCGTTCCCGGCCATGTCGAGGAGGCCATAAATGCCGCGATCCGCCGTCGGCGTGTCCTTGCGGGACGGGGTGGGGGCGGCGACGTTCACCGTCGGAACGCCCTTCGCCAACCGCTCCGGACGGGGCTTCGCGTAGTAGCCGGCGGCAGCGTCCCACTCTTCCGGTGTTGGCAACCGGCCGCCCGGCACCACTCGCGCGGCGAACTCTTCAGCCTGCGCACGGGTCATCCCGACGGCCGAGGCGGTGGGGGTGGCCGCATTCGTGTACGCCTCGGTGGAAGCGGCCGCGTTACTCACCTTTTCTTCCATGAGGTACAACGGACCGATCTGCGTGCCGCCACTCCCGAGCGTGGGCGGGATGAATCGGAAATGCACCGGCACCCCTTTCACCGTCGCCACCACGTCCGTCACATACTCACAGCCAACAAACTCCTCGACGTGGTCGCCGAAGGGCGTGGTGCCGTCGGGGTACAACCGCGGCGTCGGCGGTGGGGGCGGCGGTGTCGTCGTGTCTTTCTTCGTCTGTTCGGTGGCCTTGTTGGTGTTGGGCGAGGCCACCTTCGTGTCGGGCGTTTTCTCGGTCGGGTCGGTGCCGGGGTCAAGCAGCACCAGCGCGAGCAACCCGCCGAGGGCGAGGACGAGGACGCCGATGATCACGACGGGCAACAGCTTCGCGGGCGGCCGGGCGGCGGCGGGCGTCGGGGCCACGGGTGCCGGGGCGATGACCGGCGTGTCGGAACCGGGGGTCGTGACAGTGCCCGTGCGAACGGCCGTCTTCGTGTGCGGGGAGACCTTCCTCCGCGCGAGTTCGGTGTCCATCAGCGGCGAATCCGCGACGGACTCCAGTGGGACAACCGAGTC
>JBBRUO010000484.1:0-5096 GCA_038247725.1 Gemmatales bacterium | reverse complement strand
CGTAAACAAAGATCCCTGCCGTCTTCCCCTTGAAGTGGATCGCCACGACAACGTCGAGCCGAGCATCGTACTCGTAGAACGCGGCGTTCGTGTTGGCTGCCGCTGGCGCTGTCCCGGTCGGTTTCAGGTGGCTCCACGAATTCGCTTCGATGTCGTAGGCCATCAGCCCCTCTCCCTTCGAGCCGTCGCCGTCGTTCCGATAGAAGCGGTTCCGCTTGGAGTCGTAGCAGCCGCAGGCGTCGTACCCCTTGGGGCTTGGGCCTTTCGGCATGGCGTCGGTCCACTGGTCCTTCGCCGGATCGAAAATCGCCACGGTGTCGGAACCCACCGCAAAGAACTGCTTCTTCGAGGGCAGGTAGTGCAACTGGGGGAAGCCGCCTGCATTTACGGCGGTTGAATTGTTGGCAATCGAGCGTTCAAACTTGCCCGAGGCTACGTCGTAGTACCACGGCGAGTAGACTCGTTTCTTCTCGTCCTTCACTTGGTCCTCAAGCAGTTTCAGCCCCTCGTCCATCAGTTTCTCGCCGCCCAGGAAGTACCGGGGAATCTTGCCGCCTGCCGTGCCGTTCCAACTCAGGAAGGCGAATTTCTTCCGGTCGGAATCGTAGGTGAGGTAGCCCCAGGCATGAACCAGCGTGTGGAGCGGAATGGGCTGCTTTGCGTTGTCGGCCAACTGCCCGTTGTCATCAATCAGCAGTTCCTTGCCTTTGACCCGCTGGTTGAAGGTCTTCGTGTTCATACCGGGGTAGAGACACTTCCAGGCGTGAGCGTTGATGTCGTAAAACCAGAGGTCATCCATCGCATGGCCATCGGGCTTGACGTAGGCATGGACGCCTTCGCCGAAGAGGAAGGCTCCTCGTTTGTCGGGGGCGAGGATCAGGGCTTTGGCCCCCCACGCACTGCCCCGTGCCTTGCCCCACTTCGGATCTTTGGCGGGAACGCCAAGATTGAGCCACTGGTTGTCGCCCAGCGCCTTGATCTTCGCGATGTGCGGACCCGGCTTGCTGGGCAGTTCAGCGAGCGGCCCTTTGTCCTGGGCGAGCGCAGCAAGGCTCACGGTGAAGAACGCGGCCAGAACCATTGCGGGGGTGCGGATCATGGTGAATTCCTCTTTGAACGTCGCACTCGGCGGTGCCGCACAAGTCACTTCTTCCTGACACTGGTCGAAGGCCGTTTCCGCTTCTTCTCGCCCCACGGCTCTGAATTGGACGATCAGCGCGGCACGGGACACGACCGCTGTTGGTCATCCCGCCTTCACGGCATCGCCGAGTTGCCGCCGCAACGCCTCGGCCAGCTTTCGAAGGGCCAGATTGACCCTCTCGGGAACGTCGTCGTCATCGTCGCCGGTGCAGTAGCAGAGAACGGACACGTTCACCCCGTAGACCTCGGTGAGCCGCGACATCAGCGAGGCGGACGGCGGCGTCACGCCCCGCTCCACGTTCGACAGATGAACGGACGAGACGCCGAGGGCTTCGGCGGTGGCTTTCTGGGTCATCCCGAGACGCAGCCGATAACGAAGCCAACGATACCCCTCGCCGGACCGCAGTCAATGTTGTTCCTGCCCAGAGGAAGTTCCGATCTCAGTTAATCGGGTCACCCTGCCACCGAGTCGAGCGTAGTCTGGTAGCGTTCCTTCTTTCGTAACCCTTCAGCCTCCTGAACTGGTCTCGCACTGCTCGGCGAGATAGCGAGAGTCGCGGGCACGCCTGACGTGGCCCCGATCCTGGATGACGCCTTCGTTGCGGCCGCCGCCATCTTCTTCCTCCTCCAACTCAGCACCACCCTCGGCCCACCCGCAGCCGCCCACCGGTGACATCTCCCCGGCACCGAACGTCCAGGTGTGGGACGCGCTACGGCGGCAACGGCCCCGTCGGGAGGAGCGGCAGGGAACGAATACGAGCGTTCACTCATTCCAGACGAAGATTTCGGACACCCCGCTGCGGGCCTTGCCGGCGTGCGTGAACACGACCCGCACCTTGCTCGCCCTCACGCGGTCGAACCGGACCTCGTTGAACTGGCCGCCGGTCGGCTTCTCGGGCGTCGCCTTCGCGCCCGACACCGACCGCCACGCCTTCCCAGTCCAGAACTCGACCTCATACTTGGTCGGCGGCTGCACCCCGCCGCGGTCGTCGTAGATCGCCAGTTCGACGCGGGTGAACTCCTTCTCGGAGCCGAAGTCCACTTCGAGCCAGTCCGTTTCGTTCGGCGATTCGTAGCTGGTCCAGCGGTTGGTCGGACTGGGGAGGAAGTTCGTCTTCCCGTCGATGGCCATCGCCGGTTTCCCGCCGAAGCGGTCCGCATACGAGGCGGTGGCCTTCGGGAACGGTTTATCGCCGGGGTTGTACGCGATGTTCCCCGCCGGGTGCGGCGGTTCGGCGAGCGGGAGTTTCGCGTCGCCCCACGCCTCGAACTCGGTCAGTCCCGACTTGCCGCCGTCCGCGTGGTGCAGCACCGCCCGCACTTTCTCGGTCGCGAGCGCTGGGAAGCGGACCACGTTCGCCCGCCGCCCGGTCGGCTTCTCCGGTGCGCGGGTCTGGGACGGGACCGGCTTCCAGCCCTTGCCGTCCCAGAACTCGAGATCGAACTTGGCGGGCGGAACAATCCCCTTCTCGTCGTCGAGGAAGTAGAGCTTGGCGGTGTGAACCTTCCGCTCGGTGCCGAACTCGATCACCACGGAGTCGTTCGCGTTCGGCGAGCCTTCGCACGTCCAGCGGTTCGGCGGGTCACGGTGGTACCAGTAGTTCCCATCGACGAGTTTCGACGGCGGCGTCTTCGGATTCGAGTACGAGGCGGACACGCGCGGGAAGTATGTGCCGTCGTTGTTCACCGCGAAGTTCACGGCGGTGTTCGCCGGCTGAGGGACCGGCTTGTCCGCCGGCAGCTTCGCCGACAACGGGGCGAGTTTCTCGGACGCCGCGATCTCCTGGCCGTCGGCGAACAGCCGCAGCCCCTTGCCCTTCTTGTACCGGGTGCCGTCTCGGTCCCACACGACACTGACAAGGTGCCCCTTGTATGGCACGCTGTCGAGCGCGAAGTACGCCCACTCCGCCGGCGCGAGCGGCTTCACTTCCAGCGTGTCGTCGTCCCGCGGGCGGAGGCCCACCAGGCCGGTGATGACGAGGTCGTTGAACGACGAGTGGAAGTAGTGTTCGCTGTGGTTGTACCCGTCGTGCCCCTCGAACGAGCCGGTGTCCGGGTGGCACGCTTCCGCCAGATACGGCTTCCCGTTCTTGCGGTGTGTCTTCGCGAACGTCTGGAGCAGCGTCACGTAGTCCGCGGGCGTGACGACCTTCTGGTCGTACTCCTGGAGCAGGTTCGCCATCGCCTGGAGCGTCTGGCTGGTGGCATACGGCCACGACTGCCCGCTCCACCAGCAACACGTCTTCTTGAGCAGGAACATCGGGTCGTTCCGCTCGACGGTGGTCGGGCCGAACGGGGCCGCGAACCCGTCCGTGTCGAGCAACTTCTTCCACGCGACCTCGTAGCCCTTCTTCGCGTCGGGCATCGAGAACTGCCACGGCACATAGCCGATCAGCTCGCGGCCGTACTCGCTGCCCGCGTGCCGCCCGGTCTGGTGCGTGAGCGTGAGCGCCTTCACCTCGAACCCGTCGGCTTCTTCGTCGCGCTGGGACATGGGGAAGAAGAACCGCCGCTTCGGATCCCACAGCTTCTTGTGGAGGTTCTCCTTCAGCCCGGCGGCCTTCGCCCGGTACGCATCGGCCGTGACCTTGTCCCCGGCGAGGGCGGCGGCGCGGCCGATGGCGAGAGCGTCGGCGTACATGTATGCGTTCATCGTCGGTCGGTAACCGGGTGATCCGCGGAGGATGTCCTTCGTCTGCCGACTGTTGATGTTGAACTCCATCCCGTCGTCGTGCCCGGTCTGCCAGAACAGCCCCACGTCCGCGACGAAGTGCCGCTTCTCCCAACCCTCGTGGTTCTTCTTCAGGTCCGGAAACAGATCCTTCATGAACCCGTCGTCGGGGTGAACGCGGTGGACCGCCCACACGGAGTCCGCGAGCCAGGTGCTGTAGTTCCGCGGCTGCGCGCCGGGCGTGCGGAGCCAGTAACGGCCGTAGTCGCGCGCGATCTTCGGGTCGCGGAGCCAGCGGGCTTCGTAAAGTTGGTGGCCGGCCGGGCACGAGATCGCGCCGTATGTGCCGGACCAGAACGGCCGGTCGATGAACTCGGTGAAGCCGTACCCGGAGTTCGGCGAGCCGTAGGTGAGGTGTTTGGTGAGCAGTTCCCACCGGTAGTAGTACGTCGTCTGGATGTCCGCGTCCGGGCACTCGAAGAACGGGATGTTCGCCGTGTACCAGTCCCAGTCCTTGTTGTCCCAGAACGTCTCGCGGTCGAGGAGCGGCTGCGGCGGGAGCAGCGGCTCCGTCGCGACCGCCGGTGACCCGAAGGCCGCGAACAGTACGAGAGCGGCCGTCGATGGTCGCATGTCTGACCTCCAGCATCCTGTCTCGGGATATCCTCGGCCCGAATCATGATATCGGTTTGCCGGCTCTGACCCCCGTGACCGGTTGTTCCCCCTTCCGATCCGTGCCGCTTTCGACGACAATCCGGGTGATGGCTCTCGACAACCGAGAAGTGAAGGGGATCGCCCATGAACGTATTCACCCGACCTCGGCCGGCGATGGCTCTGCTCGTCGCTGGCATCCTTACGGCATTCCCCACGTTCGCGGCCGAGCCGCCGAAGAAGACGTTGCCACTTCCGGGCGAAATCCTCGACCTGTCTGGCCGCGCCGCCTTCCTCATTCCGACGAAGGGCGACCCGAAAGCCGCCGCGAAGCCGTGGGTGTGGTACGCGCCGACGCTGCCGAACCTGCCCGGCCCGGAAGAGAAGTGGATGTTCGAGCGGTTCGTCGCCGCCGGCATCGCGGTCGCGGGCATCGACGCCGGGGAGTCCTACGGCAGCCCGGCCGGGAACAAAGTGTTCGACGCCCTTCACGCGGAGATGACCCGGCGCGGGTACTCCACCAAACCAGTGCTGCTCGGCCGCAGTCGGGGCGGGCTGATGACGCTGTCGTGGGCGACGGCGAATCCGGACAAGGTGGGCGGGTTCGCCGGCATCTACCCAGTGTGCGACCTGG
>JBBRUO010000483.1:0-5104 GCA_038247725.1 Gemmatales bacterium | reverse complement strand
GGCACGGGCCTGCCACTCGGCCACGTTCTTGCGGACCTCGCCGGACATCTTGCGGGCGTCGTCCGGGTGGGCGGCCGTCTTGCCGTCGCCGTACATGTCGCAGGCGAACGCGACGTACCCCAGCTTGGCCAGCATCTCGGCCCGCTCCTTGGCGTGCGCGTTCAGCCCCCACCACTCGTGGACGACCAGCACGCCGGGCCGCTTGCCTTTCACGGCGTCGTCCCACGCCATCTGGCCGACGAACGTCTTGCCGTCGTGCTTGTACTCGACTTTCTTGGTCTTCACCTCGGCCGTGGCCGCCGCCGCGCCGACCGCCAACACCGCCGCCGCGAGAACGAATTTGGACATGCGCGAAACCTCCCGTTGGGAATGCCCGCCATCGTGCGACCGGCGGACACCTCTAGGATAGTATGACCCGACCCAACGACCCTCACCCCACGCCCGACCCATGCCTGCACCCGACACCTTCCAGTTCCCCGCCCGCCGCGTGCGGCTGTACTTCGACCGCGACAAGCAGGAGGCGGAGGAGGTCGCGGCCGCCCTCGCCGAGTTCGTGTCGGACGACCCCGTCGCCATCGTCGTCATCGGCGGCGACGGCACCATGCTGCGGGCGATTCGCCAGCACTGGCGCGACGGGCTGCCATTCCTCGGGCTGAACACCGGGCACCTCGGCTTCCTGCTGAACGACCCGGCCCACCTCGACTTCTGGGACCGCCCGCTGCGGAAGTACAAGTTGCCCGTGCTGGACGTGGAGGTCATCACCGACGACGGCACCCGGAAGACGGAAGTGGCGTTCAACGACTGCTGGGTCGAACGCGAGTCCGGGCAGACGGCGTGGATCGAGGTGGGGGTGAACGACGTCGTGCGGATGCCCCTGATGGTGGCCGACGGGATGCTCGTGTCCACCGCCGCCGGGTCCACCAGTTACGCCCGCGCGCTGGGCGCGACGCCGCTGCCGTTCAACGCCGACCTGCTCACGCTGGCCGGGTCGAACGTCTTGAAGCCGGAGTTCTGGCGGCCGGCGGTGCTGCCCCGCGAGTCGGTCATCCGGCTGCGGAACCTGGACCCGGTGAAGCGGCCGTGGCGGGGATTCATCGACGGGCTGGCGCAGGGGCCGGTGCTGGAGATGACCGCCCGCGTGAGCCAGACGTCGTCGGTCGAACTGCTGTTCGCCCCGGAGTACGACCCGGTGGCGAAGCTGGCCGTCACGCAGTTCCCGCAGGTGTGAGGGGCGAATTGACTTTGGATAGTGCCGGGTTACTATTCACCCAGGTTGAGAACCCGTCCGACAGGTGCCCGGATGGAAATCGAGTACGCATTTCTCGCGCGGTACGTCGAGCCGGCGGCGGATGGCACGCTCACGATCACGGGTGGGGATTTGGGGACCATCAGACTCCGGTCCTTTCCGGGAACGTCACCGGCCCTGTCGGTTGTGGTGAAATTCAAACCGTCCGAGGACGGTCGCCTGCCGAAGTTCCGCTTCCGCGTCCGTGGCCCGGAACCGATTGGCACGGTTTTCTACTCCGGCGACGGTTGGCAGGAAATCCGAGGGACGCGGCCGAAAGAATCCAACGCGGCCGAGGGGCCGAGGTTCGTCGTCTCCCTGCCGATGTTGGAGTTTCCAGGGCCGGGGGACTACACGGCGGTCGTCGAAATCGAATCGGGGCCGACACGCGAGTTGCCGCTATTCGTCCGGAATCAGGAGGGCTGATATGTTCGACGTCGCATGGCAGGTTCCTCCGCGAACCAGTCGGATGCCCGCGGGGTGGTACTTCGGCGACGCGAGTCCGTTCGACGAGGCCGTCGCTTCACCCGCCGACGCGGTCGCTGTCGAGCGGCACCACGAGTACCTCGTCCGCATGAGCCTCGATAAAGTCGTCCCCGCAGAGGTGTCGGCGAAGGCCCGCGCGGTGTGGGAGTTGGCTCGGAAGGCCGTGCCCGGTCTGCCCGTACCCATCGCGGTGGCCTACGACGGTGGGCCGATCCACTACACCTGGGACAACGGCCGACAGGTGATCGCGCTGGAAGCCCTGTCCGGAAACCAACCCTGCGAGTGGTACGTCAGCGACCGGCAGTCCGGTCAGTTCGATGGCGGGGATTTCGACCTTTCGAGTGGCCTGCCGGAGCCGGTACTCGCGACACTCAACGAATATCTCCTCCCGCACCCAACGGGTCCGACCGATGGCAACCGGTGACGAGCAGGCCACCCCGATCTCGCCTGGCTCCGACGGCACCCCGGTCCCGGCGGGAACGGCCGTCATCCGGTTGGGGCCGAAACCGCCACTCAAAAACCTGAACGACCCCGGCCACGCCAAACTCGCGCTCGGGCAGGCGTGGGAGGGGCTATTCGCCTTCAGTGAGTCGGAGCGGAAACTCGCTTCGCCCCGACTCTCGGTCTGGCTGACGGCCCTGACCACCCCCGCTCAAGCGTGGCTTCTGGTCGGGGCGAACTGGAAGAACGTGATCCTCGTCAACCTCCGCGTGGATCAGGTCCGGATCGTCTTCGCTCCGGGAACCGCCTCAACGCCGGAGACCCCGCGACTCGATGTCGTGTGGGAGCAAGCAACGACGGTGGACTCGAACGACCCGCTCCAACGGATTTCCGAAACCCGACCCGGTTGCCAAGGCCATTGCGGGATCGACGGCTTGTATCGCGGCACGAAGGCTCAGCGTGGCAAACTCCGGGAACTCCTCACCGACACGGTCCAACCCGGCGACCTCGTAGTTCTCACCGACGAACAAATCGCCCAGTTCCAAGCCGCCGTCACCTCTGCCTAACACCTCACCCCTGGCAACCACCGGCCGGTTGTCGGTTCTTGATGGGGATCTCCCGTCGGGATGACCCGCTCCTGCCAGACGTCAGCGGTGGAACTGCTGTTCGCCCCGGTGGCGAAACTGGCCGTCACGCAGTTCCCGCAGGTGTGAGGGGCGGCCGGGAGTCGCCGAAATCGCCGCCGTTCCGTCGTCCCACGCGCCCGGCGGTGGCATAAACTGGTGGGGATGGAAGTGAACCCGCCCACGCCGCCGGACGCCGACTTGCCGCCCCAGGCGTGGCTCGCCCTGCTCCGCCAGGAGCTGAGCGGGCCGGTGGCGGCGGTGCGGGAGACGGCCACCCACCTGCACGCCAAGGCCGCGCGACACCGCGACCCCCAGGTCCGCAAGGCCGTCCGCCGCGTCCTGGATCGTGCGTCCGATCTGGAGCGGATGATCGCCCGGTTCCTCGCCGCCCCGGCCGAGTTGCCCGACGCGCGAACCCTCCGGCACGACGTCCGCAGCCCGCTCGGCTTCGTGATTTCGACCTGCGAGGACTTGGCCGACACGGCCGCCGCCGAACTGAACCCGGAACTCGATCACGCCCACGCCGCCGCGCGCACCGCCCTGTCGCGGGTGGACGCGCTAAACCGCCAGTCCGAATCCTCGGCCGAGTTGGTCGCCGCGTTCGCCCAGCTTCAGGCCGATGTCGCCCGCACCACCTCGTCCGCCGACCGCACCCAACCCGGCCGCGTGCTGCTGGTGGACGACGACGAGTTCAACCGCGACCTCATCGCCAAGTTGCTCCGAGCCCTGGGGCACACCGTCGAACCGTTGCCCGGCGGGGCCGAGGCGAAGGCGCGGCTGACGGACCGGCTGGCCCCGGTGGTGGATGTCATCCTGTGCGACGTGTTGATGCCGGGGGTGTCCGGGCTGCAACTGCTGCGGTGGATCAAGACCGACCCCGGCCTGTGGCCGATCCCGGTCATCATGGTGTCCGCGCTGGAAGCGGACGAGGGCGTGTTGGCGTGCATCGCGGCCGGGGCGGAGGACTACCTGACCCGCCCGGTGAAGCCCGAACTGCTCCGCGCCCGCATCGCCGGCAGCCTGGAAAAGAAACGGTTACGGGACCGCGAGTTGGAGTACCAGGCCCGCATCGACCGGCTCGTCGCGGCCATGTTCCCGCCCGGCGTGGTGGACGAGTGGAAGGAGCACGAGGCCATCCGCCCCCGCCGGTACGACAAGATCGGCGTACTGTTCCTCGACGTGGTCGGCTTTACCGCTTGGTGCGAGGCCCGGCGGGACGACCCGGAAGCGGTGGTGCGAACGCTGCAAGAACTGGTGGCGACCTTCGAGGCCACCGCCGCGCGGCACGGGGTGCAGAAGATCAAGACCATCGGGGACGCGTTCATGGCCGCGTCCGGGCTAACCGACCCCGACCCGAACCCGGCGCTGACGCTGTTGAAGTGCGGGCTGGACCTGATCGCCGACGTGCGGGCGCACAAGGCCGGGTGGCAGGTCCGCATCGGCATCCACGTCGGCCCGGTGGTGACGGGGGTGCTGGGCCAGACGCAGTTCAGCTTCGACGTGTGGGGCCACACGGTCAACGCCGCCGCGCGGATGGAGTCGAACGGCCGGGCCGGGATGGTGACGCTGAGCGAGGACGCCTGGAACGACGTGGCGACCGCCGCCACCGGCACCCCCCGCGAGGCGGCCGTGAAGGGCTTAGGGGCCGTGACCGTGTGGGATGTGTCGGCGGGGTAGAGGGGGCCGCGTCGTTACTCGACGAACAGTTGGGTCAGCACCGCGATGAACTGCCCAATTTCAAACTCGTCGCGGAAGAGCGGGTGTTCCCTCAGCCGGAGGATGCCCAACGCCGTCTCGGAGCCGAAATCCTCGACGATAATCCGACGCGCTCGCCGAACCGGTTCGGTGTCGCAGTCCTCTCGGCTGAACCGTTCGGCACGGTCGTACTCGTCCTCGGCCGTCATCCCGACCACCGAGGACGTATCAATCGCGTGGTGACGGCCGAGATCCTTCGCCCCTTTGTCCTTCTGGTCGGCGTACGCGTGCAGTTTCATCGTACCCGGCCGGCGGATCACGCCGGGGGCGTGACGGGGTTGGACCCTTGGTTTTCCAGGGCGGCGGCGGGTGTCGGGGGTGATTGTGGGGGTGCCGGTGACGGGTCAGGCGGCGGAGGCCGGACGGGCGGCGGAGGCGCGGGTGCGGATCGGCCAGCGGTCGGGCAGCCAGTCCAGGAGTTGCTCGGTGGTCGGCGTCTCGCCGAGGGCGAACAGGGCCGGCAACGTGTCCCGCAGGTCCGCGAACGGGTCCAGCCCGAGGTGCTTGCAGG
>JBBRUO010000482.1:0-5115 GCA_038247725.1 Gemmatales bacterium | reverse complement strand
TGCGTGCCCCCGCCGCCGTACCCGCCGGCCGCCCGCTGCGTCTCGTGCTGCACCACCTTGAGCGCCGCCTGCCAGCCGGAGCGGATGGGGAAGTGCGCCAGGTGGCACCCGCCCGCCACGTCGAACGGCTGGACCACTTCATTCACGCACACGTCGTGGTTCCCGGTACTGACGGCGAACCCCGGTGCCGCCGCCAGCCGGCGGGGGATGGCCACCTTGCCGGTGTCCACCCGGCGGAGGCGGTGACGGAGGCGGCGGACGGGGTTCGCCTCGCCGCGGTCGTCGGCCGGGTGCGGCCCGTAGTTCACCAGCGGCAACCGCAGGGGCGGGGCGGCCGGCGGGCGGGCGGCGAGGAGGCGGCGGAAGGCGGCCGGCGACTCGGCCTGGAGGAACTCATCGGCGTCCAGCGGCAGCACCCAGTCGGCCCGGTGGACCGACACCGCCAGACGGACGAGCGCCGTCGTCCGCGCCGCCTGCCGGTACTCGAACTCGTCGTCGGTGAGGACCGTCAGCGGCAGCCCCTCCCGCGCCAGTTGGTGCAGGATGTACCCGGTGCGATCGGTGCTATGGTGGTCGAACACGACGAGGTGGTCGGCGACCGCGAGGGTGTGGCGGACGAACGCCTCGATGGCGTCCTCCTCGTCCTTCACCATACTGACGGCGACGATCCGCACGCGCGACCCTCCGTGGCGCACCCCGGTTGCCACTTCCCGTGGCGTCCGGACAATACCCGCTTCCCGCCTTTTTCGCACAAGAGGTTCCGTGTGAGCAAGTCCAGTTCGGCGGCGGTGAAGGCCGTCTTGCAATACACCATCGCGGTGGCGCTGCTGGTGGTGGTGCTGGCGATGAACTGGACGCGGCTCACCGAGTTGTTCAGCCGCACCCCGGATTTCGTCACCCTCGCCGTGTGCGGGGCGGTCACCGTCAGCCTGTTCGCCCTCCAGTACGTCCGCTGGTACCTGCTGGTGCGGGCGCTCGACCTGCCGTTCACCCTGCGGAACGCCTTCCGCCTGGGCATGGTCGGCACCTTCTACAACACTTTCCTGCCGGGGTCCATCGGCGGCGACATCGTCAAGGCGGTGTTCATCGCGCGGGGGCAACCGGCCCGGAAAGCGGCGGCC
Organism: Gemmatales bacterium; assembly: GCA_038247725.1. GTDB lineage: Bacteria > Planctomycetota > Planctomycetia > Gemmatales > Gemmataceae > JALHQU01. The sequence goes on along the minus strand of JBBRUO010000482.1, from coordinate 3,994 downwards.
GTCGCCACCGTGGTCGCCGACCGGCTGATCGGCCTGTTCGGGCTGCTGCTGTTCGCGGCGGCGGTGGGCGGCGGGTTCTGGCTGGCCGGCGACGCGCAACTCGAAAAGCACGCCCAACTGAAGGACATCATCCTCGTGTGCGCCGGGTTGGCCGGCACCGGCGCGGTGCTGTACACCACGCTCGGCTTCCTCCCGACGCGGCGGCAACAGCGGTTCGAGGGGCGGCTGAAGCGGATTCCGAAGGTGGGCAACGCGCTGGCGGAGTTGTGGGAGACGGCGATCCGCTACCGCCGGCGGCCGACGGCGGTGCTGGCGACCGTCGCCCTGTCGGCGGTCATCCACACGCTGATGGTGCTGGCCTTCCACCTGGCCGTGCGGGTGTTCCCCCCGGAGAACCTGGAGTTGCTCGGCTCACTGCCCGAGCACTGCGTCATCGCCCCCATCGGGTTCATTGCCCAGGCGCTGATCCCGCTACCCGGCGGGTTGGGCGCGGGCGAGGCGGTGTTCGGCGGGCTGTACCAGTTGATCCGTCAGTCGGCGGACACCGAGGTGATGCGGCAGGCGGGTGCGGTCGGACTCGCCGGCCGGCTGACGCTGCGGGTGATCGAGTGGAGCATCGGCATCGCCTGCTACATCGCCTACCTGCGGATGAAGGCCGAACTGCCGAAGGCGGAGGAGACCGAGAACGCGATCAATCCGGATCCGGCGTCGCTAGCGACGGACGACAAATGACGTCCGGGCGGAGGTCGGACCAGTCGGTGTCGGGCCGGGCGGCGACGGGGCCGAGGACGGGGCACGGGTCGCGGGGAACGGCTGTCGTGTCATCGGGTTTCGGCCGGCCGGGGTGCGTTTGGAAGTCGGCCACGGGAAGCGTCTCGATGTGGGACGGAAGTTACCGCCATCATCGAATTCCCGCCGGCCGAATTGCCAAACGGATACGAGCCGCTCCGCCTTTCCGCCCGTGGCCGAGTCTTCCACCCCGGCCTAAGGCACGAACCCGGTTGGGAGAGTGCCAAACCGTTGTTGGGCAGGCCAGCCGTCCACCTCCCCTCGTTGAGCGGACGTGGGTTGCGTTCGCCCCACGGCATACGATGGTACAGCCGCAGCGGGGCCGGAGCCGGGTTTTTCACCTCCCCTCGTTGAGGGGAGGTCGGTCGCGTCCCGCGACCGGGAGGGGAGATTCCTTTTCCCCGAAGCGGATGAAGACTCCCCTCCCGACGGCTTCGCCGCCGACCTCCCCTCGTTGAGGGGTGTGGGTTGTGTTCGCCCCACGGCATACAGCACAACTTCAGCGGGCTCGTGTATACGGTTGCTGCGACACCTTCACCCCCTTGAACACGGCCGTCAACTCCGGCACGTTGTGGCCGAGGTAGAAATACAAGATGATCGTCTCCACCCAGCAGGGCTGTTCAGCGGCTGAAGTTGGGCAAGACGTTGAACCACAAAGGACACGAAGAGCACGAAGAAAAACCGCGTGTTCCGCTCGGTTCGTTTCCTTCGTGTGCTTTGTGCTCTTCGTGGTTCAGTCGGCTTCTCTTCAATCTCCGAGTGGCCCTGCTCCACCCAGCCCGTCCGCAGGAATTCGAGCAGGCGATCAAACTGGTGGCTGGCGATGCCCACTTCGTGATACATCAGGTTCAGTGACAGGAAGCCCCGTCGGAACTGGGTCGGGCAAAAGTTTCTGGCAGTCGAGAAGACCTCACCGCCCACCCCATGTGCAGACCGGGGACATGGGGTGAAGGCTTCCCGGCTGCCAACCCCTTCGGCCGTCACCCGGATGTTCCCGTCGGCGGAAATGTCTACAAGTATTTTGCCACGACTTCCGCCCGGACCCACCATGCCCATCCCGACCACCCTCGTCACCGGCTTCCTCGGCGTCGGCAAAACGACCGCCGTGCTGGACCTGCTCCGCCGGAAATCGCCCGCCGAGAAGTGGGCGGTGCTGGTGAACGAGTACGGCTCCGTCGCCATCGACGACGCCTTCATCGAGGGCGAAACGTCGCCGGACGGGGTGTCGGTGCGGTCGGTCGCCGGCGGCTGCTTCTGCTGCACCACCGCCCCGATGCTGCCGGTCGCGCTGCACTTCCTGCTGCAAGACGTGACCCCGGACCGGCTGCTCATCGAGACCTCCGGCCTCGGCCACCCGGCCCGGCTGCTCGACAACATCCGCCAGAACTACGCCGGCCGGCTCGACGTCCGTGCCACCCTCGGCATCGTCACCCCGTCGGACTTCACCGCGCCGGGGATGATCGACTCGAACCCGGTGTTCCGCGATCAGGTGCAGATGTCGGACGTGCTGGTGCTAAACAAGGCCGACACCGCGACGCCGGATGTCCTCGCCGACTTCCAGACGTGGGCGAACGGCCTCTTCCCGCCGAAGTTGCTGGTCGTGGCCACGACGAACGGGCGACTCGACCCGGCGTGGCTGGACCTGGACGCGAACGCCGAGCGAATGCCATTGTTCCCGGACGCGCACGCCGATCACCACCACCACGAGCAGACCGTCACTCTCGGCGGCGCGCGACCCGGTCGCCCGGTGCGGTACGCCAGCCCGGACGGTGTTCGCCCGGCGTGCGGGTGGGTGTTTGACGCGGCCGACGTGTTCGACCGGGAGAAGTTGCTGGCCGTGTTGGAAAACCCCGCGTTCGTCCGGCTGAAGGGCGTCTTCCGGTGCGAACACGAGTGGGTCGCCGTCAACCGCACCACCGACGGCACCAGTGTGAAGCCGACCGCCTACCGCCGAGACAGCCGGGTCGAGATCTTCGTCACCGACCCACCCGGCGGGTGGGCCGGGGTCGAGGCAGCGCTCGTCGGGTGCCTGACGCGGTGACAGCCCGTCACGCCGGTTCCTGCTGAGTCATGCAGTGGAGTGTCCCCAGCCCCCAGACCAAATCGCCGCAGTGGATGCCGACGACTTCGCGGTCGGAGAACAACTCGGCCAGGGTGCCGAGGGCGACGCGGTCGGCCGGGTCGTTGAACGTCGGCACGATGACGACGCCGTTGGCGATGTAGAAGTTGGCGTAGCTGGCCGGCAGCCGCTGCCCGCGGAAGGCCATCGACCGGGGCATCGGCAGCGGGACCACTTCCAGCGACTGCCCGTCCACGTCGGTGAATCCGTTCAGCCGGTCGAGGTTCTCTTGCAACAGCCCGTAGTTGTCGTCGGCCGGGTCGGACTCCACCACCGTCACCACCGTCCGCGGGGCGACGAACCGGGCCAGGTCGTCGATGTGGCCGTGGGTGTCGTCGCCGGCGATGCCCCGGTTCAGCCAGAGGACTTTCTTCACGCCGAGGTACTGGTCGAAGACGAGTTCGTAATCGGCCCGGTCGAACGGCGGGTTGCGGTGTTGAATGGTACTCAGCAGGCATTCTTCCGTCGTCAACATTAATCCACATCCGTTCACGTCGATGCTGCCGCCTTCCAGCACCACCCGCCAGCCGCGCAGCCGGGGTTGCACCCGTGGCACGCCGAGGTTCCCCGCGACGAACGCCGGCAGCTTGTCGTCTTGCGTCCAGTCGGCGTACTTGGCCCAGGCGTTGAAGTGCCAGTCGGTGGCGACCCGTTTCCCGGCCGCGTCCGTCACGAAGATCGGCCCGGAGTCGCGGACCCAGCCGCGATCCGACGGGAACGGCCACAGGCGGACGTTTGCGGCGTTCGCATGGACGTCCGCCAGCACCGTCCGCGCGGCGGTGGCATCTTCTGGGCGGATCAGCACGTTCACCGTCTCGAACCGGGCCAGGGTGCGGATGATCTCGCCGTACACCCAGCGGATGGGGCCGAACTTGCCCGGCCAGTCCGATTCGCGGTGCGGCCAACTCAGCCAGGTGCCGGCGTGTGGCTCCCACTCGGCCGGCATGCGCAAGTCGGCAGGTTCTGGAAATGTCATACAGATTCTCGAATAAGTACCGACAACAACGCGCTTAACAACGACAAGTACTCCCCGGCCGCAAGGAGCAAGTCCAAAGAAAGGAAGAATGTAGTAGTACAAGCTAAGTC
>JBBRUO010000481.1:0-5115 GCA_038247725.1 Gemmatales bacterium | reverse complement strand
TGAAGTTGGGCAAGATGTTGAACCACCAAGGACACGAAGAGCACGAAGAATAACTGTGTGTTCCGCTCGGTTCTTCCACTTCGTGTCCTTCGTGCTCTTCGTGGTTCAGTCCGCTTCTCTTCAATCTCTGAGCAGCCCTGGGAGTGGGCGGAGGTGGGCGGTGATGACCGGCACGCGGAAGTTTGAATCGGTGCCGTTTTTCGCTTGCGAGTATCCGATGGGCTTTTGGCCATTCCGCGTCCGGGCCGAGCGGGGTGGGCCGGCCGTTCGGCCGCGCCGCAGTGCGTGGTGTTCGCCGCCACCGGGTTGATCGCGGTGTGCCTGATCTGGCGGCGGCGGATGGTGGCGCGGGCCGAGGCCGTCACGCCGGCTCGGTGACGTGCAGGGTGACGCCGACCACCAGACCCGTCACCCGCTCGCGGTATTCGGCCATGTGGCGGGTGCCCATGTGCGCCTTGAGGGCGTCCAGCGACTCCCACTTCTCCAGGACGGTGACGGTGTCGTGCCGAACCGGCGGTTGGGCGGAGAACGTCGTGATCGCGTCGACCGTGGGGGTGTACTCGTGGCACCCCTCCTCCGCCCGGACGAACGGCACCACCCAATTGAAGTGCGTGAGGAACTCGTCCCGGCGGTCGGGTTCAACGGCGATGGTCGCGATCACGTGGATCATGGCGGGGTACTCGGTCGGGTGAAGTCAATTTGCGGAGGCATAAATCATGCCGTACCCGCCTTCGGGGTCGGGGCGGACCTCGACGGCGTGCGTCGGCGACAAACGCTGTTGTAGCAACGCCAGCGTGCCCGGCTGATAAAGGTCGTGGTACTCGATGGCGAACCGGCGGACGCGGCGGAACAGCGCCGGGTCCGCCCGCTCGAACAGATCCCGCTCGCTCCCCTCGATGTCGCATTTGAAGAGATCGACGGACTCCGCCCCGGTCAGCGTTAGCAGATCGGCGAAGTCGAGCGTCCGCACGGCGGTCGGGTCCGACACGTCCGCCGACGAGACGGACAACTGGTGGTCCTGGGACCGCGGGCCGCCGTCCGCCATGACCCCCGTCGCCGACACCCCCGCCAACCCGGCGCGGAACGTTCGCACGGTATCGCCGACCGCCCCGAGGTTCGCCTCCAGCAGCTCGAAGTTCTGGGCGAACGGCTCGAACGCGAACACCCGGCAGGCCGGCTCGGTGCGGGCGAGGAGCAGGCTGAACGCGCCGACGTTGGCACCGGCGTCGATCACCGTGTCGCCCGGCCGAGGCGTGTAGAAGCGGCCGGTGTACACCGCGTCGTGCCACACCTCCAACAGCATCCCGGCGAGGCCGGTGCGGTCGGCCGGGTGGCGGAAGACGGTGCCGTCGTTCAGCACCGCCGTCGGGCACGGGGACTTGTCCAGGTAGCTGCGGGCCAGTTCGTCGCCGTTGCGAAAGGTGGCACGGAGGTAGCGGAGGCGGCGGGCCTTCCACCGACGCCAGTACAGGGCGTGGCGGACGCGGGACAGCAACACGGTTCGGCTCCGGTCAGGAAGGCAGCTGCCAAGTTATGACGGCTGGCCCGTACCCGCCACGCCGTCGCCCGGCTTTCCCGCGACTTCCGCCGGCAGTCGGACCCCGATTTTCGGACACACGTCCGCCAGCGGGCATCCGCCGCAGTTCGGCTTGCGGGCCGAGCAGACTTGCCGGCCGTGCAGGATCAGCCGGTGGCTGAACCGCGTCCACTCGGTGCGGGGGATCAGCTTGTTCAACACCATCTCCACTTTCACCGGGTCGCGCTTCCGCGTAAGCCCGAGTCGCCGACTGAGCCGCCCGACGTGCGTGTCCACGGTGATGCCGGTGACACCGAAGGCGTCGCCGAGGACGACGTTGGCCGTCTTCCGCCCGACGCCGGGGATGCGGACCAGTTCGTCCAGCGTGCCGGGCACCTGGCCGCCGAACTCGGTCAGGATCATCGTCGCGGCGGCGCGGATGTTCTTCGCCTTGTTGCGGAAGAACCCGGTCGTTTTCACCAGAGCCTCGACCTGGTCTTGTGTGGCGGCGGCGAACGCGGCGGCGTCCGGGAACCGGGCGAACAGCGGCGGCGTGACGATGTTCACCCGCACGTCGGTACACTGAGCCGACAGGATCGTGGCGACCAGCAGTTGGAACGGCGACTCGAAGTGTAACGCGGTGCCGGTCTCCGGGTACGCGACCGCGAGCCGCCGGAGCAACTCCGGGACGCGGTCCTTTCGTGGCGGCAGTTTCGTTCGGCGGGGCATGGGCGGTATTGTAGGGTGAAGCGTCCCTTCAGTCCGTGTACAGGAACTCGTTCGCGTTCAGCAGCGCCCGGCACAGCGCCGGCAGCCCGTGGGCCGTCACCAGCCGCGCCGCCGCTGACAGCTCGGTGTCAGTCGGTGGCCGCTGGAACGCCAAGGCGAACACCCGGCGGACTTGTGCGGCCGTGTCGTCGCCGGCGTCCGTCGCCACCCGCTCCGCGAGGAACTTCGCCTGCTCCACCAGGAACGGGGCGTTCAGCAGGTTCAGCGCCTGAAGCGGGGTGGTGGAGCGATTCCGCTTCGGGGCGATTTGCCCGCCGTCCGGGCAGTCGAACGCGCCGAACGTGTCGTCCAACTGCATCCGCGGCTTGTTCTGGTAGATCATGCGGCGGAACTCGGCCGGGCCGAACGTCGTCTTCGGCGTGTACACCTTCACGTAATTCGTGTTCGGCTCGAACAGGTCGAACCCCGGCCCGCCGGCCGTCAGGTCGAGTTTGCCCGTCACGAACAGCACCGAATCGCGGATCGCCTCGGCGTCCAGACGGCGCGGCGGGAACCGCCACAGCAAGCGCGATTGCGCGTCCTTCGCGGTGCCGGCGGCGGTGGCGGTCGAAGCCTGACGGTACGTCTCGGAGAGGACAATGAAGCGGTGAATGTGTTTGAGGGACCAGGGCTTTGTCCCCTTTCTGTCTTTGATGGTTCCCCCCTCCCCTGGCGGGAGGGGGGTTAGGAGGGAGGGGGTTTCCGGTTTCCCCTTTCCCCCCTCCCCTAACCCCTCCCCCGCAAGGGGGGAGAGGGACAAAAACTCCGCCGCCAGCCAGTCCAGCAACTCAGGGTGCGTCGGCATGCCGCCGTTGCGGCCGAAGTCGCTCGGCGTGTCCACGAGGCCGGTGCCGAAGTGGTGCTGCCACAGGCGGTTCATCATGACGCGAGCGGTCAGCGGGTGCGCCGGGTCGGTGACCCACGTGGCCAGGGCCACGCGGCGATCCACGTCCGCCGCCTTCTCGGCGATGGTCACCTTCGCGCCGAATCGCTCCAAGCCGCCGGGCGGGACCGGTTCGCGCGGGGCCATCGCATCGCCCCGATGGAGGCGAAACGTCGTCGCGGGTGTCGTGAACCGCCCGGCGTACACCATGTCTGACCGCGTCAGCGCCGCCAGCCTCGTCCGCGCGGCGGTGGCCTCCGCGACGAGTGCCCGCCAGTTCGCCTCGTCCTTATTCGACAACCCCGGCGGCACCGCGAACGCCTTCGACCCCGTCGGCAACCGGTCGTCGGAACTCGCGACCACCTGCCACGCCTTGCCGTCGGCGGACACTTCGACGCGGTACTTCGTCGCCAGTCGGTCGGGGTATTTCCCCTCGCGGTCGCGTGCCCACTCGACGCGGTTCACCGTCTCGGTGTCCGCCAGTTCCAGCGTGACCGTTCCCTTCCCGTTGGTGTTGGAAATCCAACTGCGGCCGTTGCCGTACTTGCCGTCGTTGAGGAACTCCAGCCGGTGGATGTCGGATGAACCGGGGTAGTTCCCCGACGATGTGACCTTCGCCCCGGCGGACGCGAGCGCGACGTTCTTCGAGTTCGCGCCGCTTGTAAACACTTCCAACTCGTCGATGCACGGTTCGACAGCATTCGTGGCCAGCACGACGAACCGCACGAACTTCGCTTTCACCGGAGTGAACCGCTCGCGGTTGAACTTCGCGCTGACCGGCGGGCGAGCCGGCGACTTCGCGGCCGGGTTCGCAAACGGCTCGAACGCGGCGAGCTTCGCTTCCAACGCGGCCAGGGTTTCTCGCGCGGCCTTCAACTCTGGCTCGCGCTTGGCGGGGTCGCCGGCGTTCATCGGTCGGTCACCGTGCTGCACGCCCGCGAACACGGCCTTCATTCGGTAGTAATCGACTTGCGAGATCGGGTCGAACTTGTGCGCGTGACAGCGGGCACAACCGACGGTCAGGCCGAGGAACGCCGAACTGGTGGTACTCACGATGTCATGCAGTTCGTCGGCTCGCTGGTTCGCGGTCAGCACCGGGTCCGGACTTTTCACCTGATCCCACGCGCCGGCGACCAGGAAGCCCGTCGCGGCGTCGGCCCCCACGGTGTCGCCGGCGATCTGCTCGAACACGAAGCGGTCATACGGCTCGTCGTCGTTGAAGCTCTTGATGACCCAGTCGCGGTACGGCCAGGCGTTCGGCCGGGCGACGTTCGTCTCGAACCCGTGGCTCTCGGCGAACCGCACCACGTCCAGCCAGTGCCGCGCCCAGCGTTCACCGAACTGCGGCGACGCGAGGAACCTGTCCACGAACTTCTCGTAGGCACCGGGCGAGTTGTCGGCCTCGAACGCGGCCACTTCCTCTGGTGTCGGCGGCAGGCCGAGCAGGTCGAACTTCAGCCGACGCAACAGCGTCCGCTTGTCGGCGGGCGGGTTCGGCTGGATGCCGGCGGCGGCCAGCTTCTGGCGAATGAAGGCGTCGATGGGGTGAGCCGCACCCTTCGGCAAGGCCGGCCGCTTCACCGGCTGGAACGCCCAGTGCGGGGCTTCGGTGGCGGAGTCGTCGGGCCACTTCGCCCCGTCGGCGATCCAGTTCGACAGCGCTTTCACTTCGACGGCCGTGAGTCGGTCGCCTTTCGGCGGCATCCACTCCGATTCGTCCCCGCTCCGGATTTTCTGGAGCAGCAGGCTTGCGGCGGGTTTGCCGGGGAGGATGCTTGCGCCGCCGTCCCCGCCGCGCAGGGCGTCGGCCTTGCGGTCCAGCCGCAGCCCGCCCTTCTGCTTGTCGGGGCCGTGGCACGAAACGCAGTGCTTGGCGAGCACGGGGCGAACGGCGTCGAAAGTGGCGTCCGGCGCGGCGGGGCCGAACGCGAGGGCGGAGAGGAGTAGC
>JBBRUO010000480.1:0-5153 GCA_038247725.1 Gemmatales bacterium | reverse complement strand
CGGCGGCTCCTTCTTGCCCGCCACGGCGTCGGCCACCACTGTCCGCAACTCGGCCGTGGTGCCTTTGAAGGTGCGGCGGAAGTACGGCTCACAGTGCAGGAACGCCCAGCGGATCGCCTTCGTGTCCGGGTCGGTGGTGCCCCGCATCTGGAACCAGGTTCCTTCCAGGAACCCGAACGTGGTGTAAGTGCCCTCGCGCGGCAAAACGAAGAGGACCAGCTTGCGACCGGGGGCGAGGCGGTCGAGCATCACTTTCGTATGGCCGTCCTTCTTGGCGAAGGCGTCGCCGGTCAGGTTCACCGGAATGCGGGCGGCCGGGGCCTTGCCCTTCAAATCCTCGACGAATTTGAACACGACGCCCGGCTTGTCCGGTTCCACCTTGTCCACTTCCGCGACGAAAATCGCCGGCGTGTCCTTGATGACCGGGCCGAGTGGGGTCAGCACCTTGATGACCGCCGGGGCCGGGGCAGCGACCGCGACCAGGGCCAGGCAAACGAGCGGGCGAAGCATCGGGAATCTCTCCGGCGGAAGTGGTCATGGTAGCGGATCTCGCGGCCGCCCGCGCCGGCGTTCGGCCAGTCCGTATCACAACTCCGACGACCACCGAGGGCCGCGCGATGCCGGAATCGTGGGATTATCAGAAGGCCGGGCTGAACCTCGAAACCTACGCCGAGACGATGGCCGGCATCCAGCCGCTGCTGGCCCGAACGTGGGACGCCGCGCGGGTGGTGCCGCCGCCGTTCCCGCCGCGTAAAGGCGGAAAGGGGTCGGGCGGGTTCGCCAGCCTGTTCGACTTCCAGGCCGTATCCGGCCACATGCAGCGGTATACACATCCCCTGCTCGTGACGTGTACCGACGGCGTCGGGTCGAAGTTGAAGGTCGCGCACCTCATGAAGAAATATGACACCGTCGGTATCGATCTGGTGGCCATGTCGGTGAACGATTTGATCTGCACCGGCGGCGAACCGCTCGTGTTCCTCGATTACATCGCCATGCCGGCGGACGATAAGGACCTGACGCTGCAACTGGTGACGGGCATCAGCGAGGGGTGCGTGCGGGCCGGGGTGTCGCTGGTCGGCGGGGAGACGGCCATCCTGCCGGACTTCTACGCGCCCGGCGACTTCGACACCGCCGGCTTCTGCGCGGGGCTGGCGGAGAAGGCCGCGGTCATCGACGGGCGTGCCATCCGAGACGGAGATGTGCTGATCGGGTTGGCCAGTTCCGGCCCGCACTCCAACGGCTACAGCCTGATTCGCAAGGTGATTTTCGAGGCGGCGAACCTGAGCGTGACTGACGCCGGGCCGCGACCGGGCGTCTCGGTCGGCGACGAACTCCTCGCCCCGACCCGCATTTACGTGAAGCCGATCCGGGCGATGCTGGCGGCGGTGCAGACGCCGGAGTTCGCCGTCAGCGGGTTGGCGAACATCACCGGCGGCGGCATCCCGGACAACCTCGGCCGCATCCTGCCGCCGGGGGTGCGGGCGACCGTGCGGCGCGGCAGTTGGCCGGTGCCCGACGTGTTCAAGTGGATTCAATCCCTCGGAAATGTCGCGCAACTCGAAATGGAGAAGGTGTTCAACACCGGCGTCGGGTTCGTCGTCGTGTGTCGGTTGGCGGCGGCGGAGGCGGTGTTGCGCGAGTTGACGGCCGCCGGCGAGACCGCGTGGGTGATCGGTGAAGTCGCCGCCGGCGAGACGGGGGTCGAGGTGGTGTAGCCGTCACTTCCCCACGTCCAGGCACAACACCTTCGTCGCGTCCCGCAGGTACAATTTGCCGCCCGCGAGTGCCGGCATCGCCCAGCACTCACTCCCGGTCAGCACCTTTTCCATCACGCCGGTGAACGCGAACTCCGTCGGGTCCGCCGGGCCGATGAAGAGGGTGCCGCGCTGCGTCAGCCCGATCAGGTGGTTGCCGGCGGCGATCACCCCGCCTTTCTGCAACCGCCCGCTCACCTGCGGCGGCGGCCAGTCCTCCACCACGTCGCCGGTCTTCAGATCCACGCAGCGAAGGTCGTTGTTATCGAACCCATAAAGATAACCGTTGAGATGCACGCAAGTCGAATGGTGGTTCCGCATCACCTTGTTCGGCCGGAAGTAGACCACCCGTGCCTCGACGGCGTCATTCCCGGCGGGGCTGACGTGGAACAGCGCGCACCCCTTGTTGTAATTCGACGACACGAAGACGTAATCGCCGACGACGACGGGCATGGCGACGTTGCCGTCGTGCTGCGTGTCCCACGGCTGCCGCCACAGCACTTCGCCGGTGGCCGGCCGCAAGCCGAGGACCGATTCGCCCGTGACGGCCACCACCTGCCGCACCCCACCGAGTGTGGCAATCACTGGGGAACTGTACCCGCTCCGATCCGTCTCGGCGGCCCATTTGGTGTCGCCGGTGCGGCGGTCCAGCGCCACGACCGACCCGTCCTTGCCGCCCGGTTGCAGGATCACGAGGTCGCCGTCGAGCAGGGGCGAACAGGCGAACCCCCACCCCGGTGTCGGGGCGCGGAACCGCTCCGGCAGATCGACCCGCCACACCACCCGCGGCTTGTCGCTCGCGGCGGCCGGTTCCTCCAGGCACAGGGCGATTCCCGTCGCGCCGACGGTATACACCCGCCCGACCGCCACCGTCGGGGTGGCTCGCGGTCCGCCCGCGTAGCCCATCCGCAGACCGCCGTAATCCGCCGGCTCGCGGTGCTCCCAGAGCAGTTTGCCGGTCGCCGCGTCGAGGCAGAACACTCGTTCGTCGTCGCCTTGCCGGTCCTGCGTGTACACCCGGCCGTTCGTCACCGCCAGCGACGAGTACCCGCCGCCGCACGGCGTCTCCCACAGGGTCTTCGGCGGCTTCGCGGTCCAGTCGGTGTTCAGGTCGGCGTCCGACCCCCAGCCGTCGCGGTTCGGCCCACGGAACTGCGGCCACCCTTGCGCGGCGGCGGCGGCCGGGTCGCGGGTGGCCGACTGCGACAGGTCCGCCGCCTGCAACTTCGCCAGTTCCTCCGCGTTCACCGTTTCGCGGTCGAAGAAGTTGGGGAAGCGATTACGGAACACCGCCCACCCGACGGTCAGTACCCCGGCGACGGCGAGCAGGCCGAGAATCAGCGTGTAACGGCGGGGGCGACTCATGGGGAACTCCGCGTGGGTATCGTGGGCATGATAGCATCCGGGGCCGGCGGAACGAGTCCCACGCGATGCGCTCCCGGCGTACCATACCGGTGGCTGCTATCTTCCCCGGAGTCCCCGTCATGCCGCTCTCCCGCCGCGAGTTCCTGGCCGCGTCCGCCGCTGTCGCCTCCGCGTCCGCTCTGCCCGCCGCCGAACCCAAACCGAAGAAACTTGTCCTGATGGCAGGCACGCCGAGCCACGGGCCGGGCGCGCACGAGTTCAACGCCGGGGTCCACCTGCTGGCTAAGTGCCTGGAACCGGTGAAGGCCGTCTCCGTCGAAGTGCTGCTGAACGGCTACCCGAAGGACGACTCCGTCCTCGACACGGCCGACGGCATCCTCTGCTTCGCCGACGGCGGCGGCGGCCACCCGCTCATCCGCGAACAGCGACTGGACCGCATCGGCAAGCTCATGGCCAAGGGCGTTGGCCTGATGTGCGCCCACTTCGCCGTCGAAGTGCCGAAGGACATCGGGGCGAACGAACTCCGCGAGTGGATCGGCGGCTGCTACGAACACCAGTTCTCGTGCAACCCGATGTGGTCGCCGGAGTTCAAGGAGTTCCCGAAGCACCCGATCACGCGCGGGGTGAAGCCGTTCAGCATCCGCGACGAGTGGTACTTCAACATGCGGTTCCGCGAAGATATGAAGGCGATCACGCCGATCCTCACGGCGGTGCCGTCGGAGGCGGTGCGGAACGGGCCGTATGTCTACCCGAAGGGGCCGTACAAGCACATTCAAGACGCGAAGGAGAACCCCGAACACATGATGTGGGTGGTGGAGCGGGCCGACGGCGGGCGGGGCGTCGGGTTCACCGGCGGACACGTCCACGACAACTGGGGCAACCCGGACTTCCGCAAGGTGGTGCTGAACGCGCTACTGTGGATGTGCAAGGCCGAGGTGCCGGACGGCGGCGTGAAGAGCGAGGTGACGCAAGACGACTTGAAGGCGAACCTGGACCCGAAGAAGAAGTGAACGTGTTGAGTAGGTCCGTCCCGCCGGGACGGACAAAGCGAAGTCCGACTCGGCGAGTCGGACTTACTCACGGTGTCCGCATGGTCCGCTTCCAGTTCCCGCAGAGGCACCCGATGGCGCGGGTGGCGTACACGCCGGACTCGCTGGCGGTCGTCACCGCGCAGCCGCACACCGGCGTCTATGTTCGGGATCGGTTCAATGGGCAAACGATCCGCGAGTTTCGGCTGCTCGACGTGGCCGGGTATCACTTGTTGATGGTCTCGCAGTGCGGCCAGCATCTGGGCATGCTCCACGTCCGACGGCTGGAGGTGTACCCGATGGCGAGCGGTGATGCAACGCTCACGACTTCCTATCACGTCGCTGCATTCGCGATACTTGGAGAACGTTGCCGGGTCGTGATCCGGGACCAATACACAAACAACAATGAAGTCCGGGAATGGTCGGTTGTGGTGGACCCCGTGATCGGCCATAACCCGTCACCGATGGTTCCCATTGGCACATCCGGCACTGTCATCGCGATGTCACCGGACGGACGGGGCGCGGTGGCGGTGCGGCAGCGGGGCAAACCGCAACTCGTGGAGTTGACCACCGGGCAGACCGTCGCCGAGTTGAATTTCACACTCCGCCGCACGCCGGCGGGGATCACCGGCTTCGCGGAGTTCGCCCCGAACGCGGTGAGTGTGGCCCTCGGCAACGGCGAGAAGATCGCCGTCTTCGACCTGTCCGGGTTCGACTGGGCGACCGTCCCGGAAAAGCCGCGGCAACTGCACCCGCTGTGCGAGTTGGACCGACCGGACCCGACCGCCGGCGGGACGGTGAAGGACCGGGATGCCGAACACTGGCTACCGCCGTTGGCGTTCACGCCCGACGGCCGGCACTTCCTCACGCTGGGGCTGCGCGAGCGGGTGCAACTGTTCGACGCCAAATCCGGCGGGATCGCGGAGCAGTGGGGCTGGCGGATGGAGGACGTGACCTGTTTGGCGGTCGCCCCGGACGGCCTGACCGCCTGCGCCGGCGGCCGCCG
>JBBRUO010000479.1:0-5156 GCA_038247725.1 Gemmatales bacterium | reverse complement strand
CTCCCCGAACGGCCCGGTCGTCGAGTGACAGACCCACAAAGGGTCGCCCCCACTCACCCACAGCGGTCGGAAGCCCCCCGCACACCCAGACTGCGGACGACCCAGTCGAAAACAAGGACCCCTCCAGAAAAAAGAGATGCTCATCAACGTCCTCCAACCGGAGGAATGCCGCATCGCCATCGTCGAGGACGGCGTGCTGGAGGAGTTGTACGTCGAGCGGGCCAGCCAGGAGAGTTACGTCGGCAACATCTATAAGGGGAAGATCGTCAACATCGAGGCCGGGGTCGGCGCGGTGTTCGTGGACTTCGGCATCGGCCGCAACGGGTTCCTCCACGTCACCGATGTCGATCCGGTGTACTACAAGCACCTCCTGCCGCCGGAAATGTTGGACGAGTTGGAAGAGTCCGGGCGGGACGACCGTCGCCCCGCCGCCGGCCCGCGCGGCGGCGGGCGGAACGGGTCCGGCGGCGGACGTGGCGGCGAGCGGCCGCGCGAACCGGAAGCCTTCGCGCCCCCGCCGCGCGGCCGCGCCGCGCCGGCCCGGCCCGCGCCGATCGAGATCGAGGACGACGACTTCGGCGACGGCCTGCCCAACACCGGCACCGGGTTCGCCCCGCCGGACCCCGACGACGAGGACGGGTTCGCCCCGCCCCTGACCGACGAGGACGGGTTCGCCCCGCCCATCGACCTGATCCCGGCCCCCCTGCCGCCCCCGCCGCCTCAGCGCGCGGCGGCCCCGGCCGTGTACATCCCCGTCGCGCAACCGGTGGCCCCGAAGTACGCCACCGAGGACGACTTCGCCGGCTTCGACGAAGGACTCGACTTCGACACCCCGCCCCCGCTCCCCGCCGTCCGCTCCCCGATCGCGGTCGAACCGCCGCCGCTGCCGGAACCAGAGGAAGAGGCCGAGACCGCTTCCGACGCCGCCAGTCCGCCCGACGAGCCGACCGCCGAAACGACCGCCGGGGACGAATCGGCCGACGACGACGCGGACGCCGACAAGCCGAAGCCCAAGGGCAAGGCCAAGGCCGGCACCCGCAAGGCCAAACCGAAGGCCGAGGACGAGGAGAAGCCGAAGGCCAAGCCGAGGCGCGGGAAGAAGAAGAGCGAGGACGGCGACGAGGACAAGCCGCTGCCGATGGAATCGGCCGAGAGCCGCACCACCCCGGACGACGACCCCGAGAGCGAACCGTTCTTCGACGGCGGCGATGACGACTTCGACCCGAACGCGCCGAACGACCGCTTCGCCGACGGCGAAGAGGAGGACGGGGAAGACGGGGATGACGACGAAAATGGGGACGACGCCGACGACGCCAAACTCGACGCCGACCTCGCCGCCATCCACCGCAAGCAGGGCGAAGAGGACTTCGACGCCGGGCGCGGCGGGCGTAGCGGCGGAGGTCGGGGCGGGGACCGCGGCGGGCGCGGCGGCCCCGGTGGTGGTGGGCGCGGCGGTCCCGGCGGCGGGCGCGGTGGTTTCGGGGGTGGCGGGGGCGGCGGTAGTCGCGGCGGCCCGCCGCGCGGCGGGCCGGCCAGCAAGGCCCACACCCGGCACAAAGGGCTGCCCATCCCGCCGATCCAGGAGATCTTCAAGCGGGGCCAGGAGGTCATCGTCCAGGTCATCAAGGAGGGCATCGGCACCAAGGGGCCGACCCTCAGCACGTTCATCAGCATCGCCGGCCGCTACCTGGTGCTGATGCCCAGCCTCGGCCGCGTCGGCGTGTCCAAGAAGATCGAGGACCGCGACGCCCGCCACCGCCTGCGCGACGTGATGAACAAGCTGAACCCGCCCAAGGGCGTCGGGTTCATCGTCCGCACCGCCGCCATCGACCGCGACGAGGCCGAGTTGCACAACGACCTCGCTTACCTGCTGCGGCTGTGGCAGGTGGTGGTGCGGCGGATCAAGCGGGTGGCCGCGCCGGTGGAGATTTACCGCGAGTCCGACATGATCACGCGGACCATCCGCGACATCTTCACCGCCGACATCGGCACCATCTGGGTGGACGAGGAGCGGGCGTTCGCCCACGCCAGCGAGTTCCTCCAGATCGTCATGCCGAAGTACGCCAGCCGCATCCGCTACCACGGCGACACCGAGCCGCTGTTCCACCGCTACCGGGTGGAGGACGAGATCGCCAAGATCAACCACAAGCGGCTGGACCTGCCGGGCGGCGGGTCGATCATCATCGAGCAGACCGAGGCGCTGGTGGCCATCGACGTGAACAGCGGCAACTTCCGCGCCGAAGGGAACATGGAGGAGACGGCGTACCAGATGAACCTGCGGGCGGCGAAGGAGATCGCCCGGCAGTTGCGGCTCCGCGACCTCGGCGGGGTGATCGTCAACGACTTCATCGACATGCGGCACGAGACGCACCGGCGGTCGGTGGAGGACGCCCTCCGCACGGCCCTGAAGCGGGACCGGGCGCGGACGAAGATCCTCCGCATCTCCGAGTTCGGCATCATCGAGATGACCCGCCAGCGGATGCAGCCGTCGCTCAAGAAGCGGGTGTACAGCGACTGCTCCCACTGCACCGGCAGCGGGGTGGTGAAGACGCACGAGACGATGGGCATCGAGGTGATGCGGCACCTGCAACTGGCCGCCCACCGCTCGCCGAACCTCAGCCTGGTGGTCGTCACCGTCCACTCGGACGTGGCCTTCCACCTGCTGAACAAGAAGCGGAAGGAGCTGGCCGCGCTGGAGGCGGGCGGGCTGGAGATCCGGGTCGAAGGGCGGTTCGGGGTGTCGCCGGACTTGCACGAAACCAAGTGCTACGACCAGAACGGGCTGGAGGTGAAGGCGAACGCCGGCCCGCCGCCCCGCGCCGGTCGCACCGGCCCGCCGCCCCGCGCCGGCGGCGGTCGGTACAACGACTGACGGTCACGGGACCGGACACCTCCGTCCCCGCCGCGCGGCGCTTCGGCACCGCGCGGCGGGGACGTTTCACGTCCCAATCCGGTCCGTGACGACACGGGGATCGTCCCGACCCCACGCCGACACGCAAGTGCCCGGATGGCGGGACGGGCAGCAGGGTTGAAAAGCGCGATCACTCGGGGAGGCTCGACCGGATCGTTTGGAGAGCGGAGAGGTACTCCAAATCTTCGCGGTAGGTCTTCAACTTCGCGTCGAATGACGCGGTCGTTTTCGTGCAGACGAGCGTGTGGGGCGAACCCTTCCGGTCCGTCGTGTACGTCAGGTCGCACTTGTGGACACCGATCTCGTTTTCGAGGTGGCTACGGCGGTCCTGCACGGCGCGGAACCGGTGCATCGACTCGGCCGGATCGGTCAGGAACTTCCGAAGTTCCTCGCACAGCCGACACTTGCAGGGGAGGTTCGCCCCGCGGCGCTGGTCGGCCGGCAGGGCCGGCTCACTGGCGGTGAGCGCCTCCAGTTGTTCGCAACAGGCGGCGACCCAGTTCGTCACCGCCGCGCTCGGCTTCTTGAGGTGCGTCGCGAGCCAGTGTTTGAGGCTCGTCAGCGCCCCGATGTGAGCGCGCAACGGGTAGACCTTCGGGTTGGCGAGCGTGTCCGTCACGACTCGCGCCAGCAGGTCGTCGCGTTCGACCGCGAGAGTCACGCGGGCCAGCGCGGTCAGCACTTGAGACCGATCCAGCTCCCGCGCCCGCCACGGCTCCGTCGCGATTTCCCGATCGATTTTCGCCAGCGAATCGACGACTTTTTCGGCCAGGGTCCGACAGACCGCGCGCCGGTCGGCCTTCAGTTTCGAGCGGGACGAACTGAGCCGGTCCAGGAGGCGGACGTTCCGGCCGAGGGTCGCAACCGCCGTCGCTTCAAACACCGCCGTGAGTTCCTTCTCGAACGTCCGCCAACCATGCGCGTCGCAGGCCGTGACGAGGTCGGCGTCGGGTTCCACCTCCCGGCAGTGGGCGACGACCGATGCGAGGTACGCCGCGAGCAACCGAGGATCGCAGAGTCGCGCGAGGGACGCCAGCAGCAATTGGCCGGACGCCTGGGAAAGCCACCGTGGCGTGCCGCCGAATCGCCCGAGGATGGCGTCCGCGAAGGCGACGCACTGGGCCTTGAGTGCGATCGCCTGTTTCCCGCGAGCCGCCTGCTGCGGGTTGACCAGTGCCGCCAGGCTCACGATCGCGCCGTCCAGGCCGCAATCGCAAACGGCGTCGTAGTGGTTCGTGTCGGGCCAGAGGAAGACGGCCGCGTGCCGGTACCAGCGGGTGAGCGTCATCCCCTCGTTGCCGGTGTACCCCTCATAGTCCTCCTCCGGCTTCCCCTTCGTCAGCGTGTCCGGCGGGACGACCTCTTGCTGCTCGACGGCCATCATGCCGAACGAAAGCGGGTTCCCCTCCGAATCGCTCCAGTGCTCGGCGGACAGCGTCGTCTCGAAGACCTCCTCCATGTGGTACCTGCCGGAACTGTCTTCGTTCTCCTCGTCTTCATCGTCCTCGCCCCGGCGACTCCGGCGGCTTCGAGGTTCGTATTCCTCCTCCGCCGAGCCGGATTCTTCCAGGGTGAGCAGCGCCAAGTAGGCCCGACACCCGGCCTGCGTTGCCGCTTCGGCCAGCACCCGCGCCTTGACCCGATCCACGCCCTTCAGCGCGTCCCAAGTGAGGCCGGCTTGCGTGTAGCGGTGCTCAAGCAGCACCGCCAGTTTCGGTGGGTCGGTGTCGGACCACGAACCGAGGGTGGTCGCCAGTTCATCCGCCACCCCCGCCGTCCGCGGCGCGGTCACGGCCGTTTTAGAACCGGCAAGGGTGAGGTTGTAGACGAGGCACAGCCGGTGTCCTTCCTGAAGCGGGCGGACCTCGTGTTCGCAGTCGGCGTAGAACGCGGCGTGGTGCGTGTGGAACGGATTGCCGCCCGCCGCACCGAAATCGACCACCCGCTCCTGCCCCTCGTGACGGACAACCAGTTCGCCGCCCCGGAACGCCCCCGGAAGGACGATCACCAAAGTGGCCACCATCCGGTCGAGTTTCTCGCCGTCCCGGTGCGGGAGGAAGAAACTGCCCGGCTCGTACAGGAGCAGGTTGTAGAGGTGGCTTTCGAGTTTCTCATTCTCCAGACCCAACTCCCGCTGCACGATTCGGACGGTTTCGTCCAGATACGTCTGCCAGTCGGGGTTCGTCAGCGAGAACCCGTCGGGGTCCATCTGCCAGACGCGGCGGACGCGGGTGTCCACGAGCGT
>JBBRUO010000478.1:0-5170 GCA_038247725.1 Gemmatales bacterium | reverse complement strand
CGCAGTGGACGACAGCGAGGGGGCGGCGGGCGACCCGTTCGGCGGCGCGCACGCCCTCCGTAGCCGGGGGGTGCCGATCCTGTCCACCGCCGACTTCGTCGCACAAGTGCGGCGGACGCCGGAACTGACGCTGGTGGCCGGCCGCATCGAATGTGCGCCGGCTACCCCTGCCACCGAGGATCCGTTCACCCTCGCGCACGGTTGGACGGCGCGGATGGCCGGTCGCGGCCTTCTACACCCGGCGGCCCTACTGGGGCGGGTGACGCCGGTTCGCTGTCCCGGCCGGTACGCGGTGTTCGGCTACCCCGGTGCCGGCAACGTCCTCACACACAACCTGATCGACGATCTGTTCGCCCGCGCCGCGGAGCCTGCCCCGGCGGCGTGGACGTTCCGCGCCGGGATCGCCGAACACTTCTTCCAGAGTACCGCCGCGCGCGTCCGCGCCGCCCTCGCCCCGCTCGGCCCGGTCACCTTCGACTACTACGAGAAGGAGTTCGGCCGCACTACCGTGTACGCCGACTTCGGCGGCGGACGGGTCGGGCTGGTTTCTCAGATCCCCAGCCTTCGCTATCACGGGATCCGGACGTTCGGCAGCCACGCCCAACCGGTCGCGGCGGCGGTGAACTACTTCACCGCCGCCGGGGCCCCGTGCGTGATCGCCGCACGCCACCCGTGCGAGACACTCCTGTCGTTCGCCAACAAGGTCGGCCCGTCGCGGGCGATCCTGGACCGCCCGTCGTTCCTAGCCGGGACGGTGCAGGGTATGTCCGACTGGTACGGGCACGTACTCCGCAACCGCGATCGGCTGTTCGTGTCCCGGTACGAGGACATCGTCGCGCGCCGCGCGGATCGCCTCCAGGAACTCGCCGCGCGCCTCGGCCTGTCGCTGTCGGCCGGCGAGGCGGCCGAGTTGTTCGACCGGTATCTGGACCGCAACTTGCCGGAGTCGGTATCGACGCACTTCCACCGTGGCGGCACCGACAAGTGGCGGCGGGAGTTCACGGCGGACAACCTCCAGGCCGTCCGCCGCGGGCTGTCTGACGAGGTGTTCACATTCCTCGGGTACGACGTGCCGGAGGTAGCCGATCTGCTGCCGACCGAGACCTCGACCGACGAACGGGTGCTGAACCGGGTACACGAACTGCTACCAACGAAAAACTCCCACCTCCGGCTGACCGGCCCGTACGACCTCCGTGTGTCGGCTGCGGACCCAGAACTGCGTGCGTCGCTCGCCGACGCGATGGACGACCCCGACCTGCATGCGTTGCTGGCCGCCGGCAGTCTCCCCGCCGACCCGCCGCCCGACCCGCCGCCCGACATGCCGGTCGCACGTCGGCGATCCGCTCCGGGGGGATAAAAATCGGCTCACTTCCCGCGCACCCTCTTGGGAGATCGCTCGCGCTGGTGGAGATCAACTCGTCGTTCGACGCCCCGCCGACGGTGGCGAAGGAGCGCGCCACCCGCACGAACGGACGGTCCGGCGGGGCGACCGTGACCGGAGTACGCGGGCGGATCGACGTGTTGGGCGAGCATCTCCAGGAGCAGCTCATGTCGGGTGCGGAACGCCGTCCGCGTCGGCACCCTGGCGTCCCGACCACGTATCCGATCGCTCCGTCCACTCCTGGGGCAGGTCCGGCCGGAAGTCCACCCGTGTGTGGTCCCCCCGTGACACGGACCCGAGGAAGACCCCTGGCTGACACTTGCCGGTCTTGCCCGACCGCCCGCACCACTGCCGATGGCCATGAACGCGGAACATGTTGCGGTGAATATTGTACGCCCGTCACCCACCAAGTCTGCGGGAGAGCCGTTGTTGGACGACCGATCCGGCACCGGGGACCAAGTAATCGGCGACCTTGCCCGGCACGGCCCGGCGAACTTGGCGAGGGACGCGAGCATAGGGATCGCCCCGGAGCGGTGGATGCCTCTGATTCGCCGGAATCGTGGCAAGATTTTACCGAATTGGGCCTGCGGTGGAATCGCCTTCGTTTCACCGAAATCGAATAAACATGCCTGACCTTTACGGACTTCTCTTCCGAAAACGACCGCGGCCCGGCCGCCGACCCCGTGCTTCCGGAGGGTCGGCGGCCGGGCCGCAGTGCTTCAAGCCGGTAAACTACCGGCAGTTCGGACCCCGTCAGGAACTGCCCGACAAGAACCCGCCCACGTTCTGGACGAACCCGCCCACGTTCTGGACCGTGTTCTGCCCGACGTTCTGGACGAACCCGCCCATGTTCTGCATGGCGTTCAGGATCGGTCGCGGCTGGGAGTAAACCGGCTGGTACGACTGCGGCGCGTACGTCTGGTACTGCGGCTGATAGGCTTGGTACTGCGGCTGAATCGTCACCGGGGCGGGGACGGCTCCCCGGAAGTCGGTGGTGGCGGCGGTCGCCGTCGTGGTGGCGTACTTCGTCAGGTACGCCTTCAACTCGCCGTCGGTCAGGCCGCCGGCGTGGCGGAGGGCCTGGACTCCGCCCGACCGGTCGCTGATAACCAGCCCTTCGGTCAGGTTGAAGGTGTTGGCCAGTTCCTTCCCGGCGGGGGTGGCGGTGTCAACGGTGAGCGGCACGAAGCCGTCCCGGAGCAGCTTGGCGGCCTCTTTGCCCAGACTTCCCTCCTTGACCAGTTTCGCGGGCGAACCGGTGGTGATGAAGACAGCGATCGGCTTCCGAAGGTTGACGGCGGCGGCGGCGGCATCGCGGTAGCTGGTGCGCCACGAGGGGGCCTCCAGCGACCCGGACGCCATCATACCGCCCAATAGCGCGGCGGTGAACGAGGTGGTGAACATCTTTGATGCGATTCCTGGGAAGCACTGCCATGGAGTCCCAAAGCCATCCACTCGGTTTGGGAAAGCGGCATTGTTAGACACCGGAGCCACTGGGTCAATCGAAATAGACGAAAAAATGGCTAAAAGCGACGTAAGTTCCGACTAGAGTGGCGGATTCAACCTCTTGCACACGTCCAAACGCCTGAAACACTGGGAAACATGGGGGCTTTAAGACGGCTCCCGATCATCAAGTTCGGGCCAATTTCGGTCACGTTCCGGCCTGCGCGTCGGCCTGCGACTTCGATAAACTCACCTCACCTTCTCACTCAAAGGCGACCCCGATGCGGCTTACCTTGACCGTACTGCCACTTGTCGCGGCACTCGCGACGGTCCCAGCCGCCGACCCGCCACCGCTCGTTCCGGCCGGCGTCGAGCATCCGCGCGGGTACGTCGCCCGGAAAACCGACACGGCCCCGAAACTCGACGGCAAACTTGACGACGACTGCTGGACGGCGGCGGCGTGGAGCGCCGACTTCGTGGACATCGAGGGGCCGGCCAAGCCGAAGCCCTCCCACCGCACGCGAATGAAGGTGACGTGGGACGAGACGGCTCTGTACATCGCCGCCGAGTTGACCGAGCCGCACGTCTGGGCCACCCTCACCGACCACGACACGGTGATCTTCGCCGACCCCGACTTTGAAGTGTTCCTCGACCCGGACGGCGACAGCCACCTGTACGGCGAACTCGAACTGAACGCCAAGAACACCACCTGGGATCTGCTGCTGACCAAGCCGTACAAGGACGGCGGACGGGCGGTGAACGGGTGGGAGATCGCCGGGCTGAAGACGGCCGTCCACATCGACGGCACCCTGAACGACCCGTCCGACACCGACACCGGCTGGACGGTCGAGCTCGCGTGGCCGTGGGCCGGGTTGACGGAACTGACGTCGAAGCCCAAGGCGACCCCGCCCGCCGACGGCGACCAGTGGCGGGTCAACTTCTCGCGGGTCGAGTGGGACTTCGACATCAAGGACGGCAAGTACGTCAAGCAGAAGAAGCCGGAACACAACTGGGTGTGGTCGCCGCAAGGGGTGATCGACATGCACCGGCCGGAGCGGTGGGGGTACGTGCAATTCAGCACCAAGGCGGCCGGCCCGGTGGCGTTCACCCCGGACCCGCACCACGCGGCGAAAATGCTGTTGCACGAAATCTACTACGCCCAGCACGCGCACCACCGCAAGCACGGCAAGTTCGCCCCGCGCCTCGCCGACTTCGGTTTGCCGAAGTCGCCGCTGGGCGTGCCGGAGATGGAGGCGGCCGGCTTCGGTTACGAGGCACGGCTGAAAAGTGGGAAGTCGATGTTAATCATCGGGTCCGACTCGCGAATCCGAACGGAAACGCGGTGAACTGCGGCACGACGGTTGCGAAATCGGTTCCGCACCCATCCCCCGTGCGGACCCTGCCATGCCATTCCACGCCGTTGTCGTCGAAGAGTTGACCGCGCACATCGTGGAGTTCGTGGAACGCCCCCACCCCCAGTTGCTGGGGCAGCCGGTGTGCCCGTTCGCCCGCCGCGCTCGGAAGTCGAATCGCGTGGAGATGGTAGTCGCCCCGTTCACGGTGGCCGATGATTCCGCCGTGCGAGCGGCGGTGGAGCAGTTCGACCCACTCCACGACATCGACGTACTCCTCGTCGTTCATCCGGACGCGGACGGGATCGGGTACTTCGATTTGGTCGATCTTCGCGCCCGGTACGCGGAGCAGTTGGCTGGAGCGTACGAAGTGTTCACCGGACACCCGGAAGACCCGTTCACCCGCGCCGGGATTCTCACCCGCCGCGAGCCGTATCCGGTCCTGCACTTCGTCCGCTCGGAACGCATTATTGATGCCGAGGCTCGACTCAGCCGACGGCGACGCGAGCACCTTGATTAACGGGCTTCCTCCGAGTGAGAAGTCGCCCGCGAACACCCGCCCCATAGAATCACGGGTTCCAGAACTATTGAGGGGCAGCCATGATCCGCATCGGCATCGTCACCGTGTCCGACCGGGCGAGCCGGGGCGAGTACGAGGACAAGGGCGGGCCGGCGATCCGGGCGTGCCTGACGGAGATGCTGACCGGCGACTGGGAGCCGGTGCCCCGCGTCATCCCGGACGAGCAGGAGCAGATCGAATCCGCGCTGAAGGCGCTGTGCGACGACGAGGGGTGCTGCCTGGTGGTGACGACCGGCGGCACCGGCCCAGCCCGGCGGGATGTGACCCCCGAGGCGACCGAAGCCGTGTGCGAGAAGATGATGCCCGGCTTCGGCGAACTGATGCGGCTGGAATCACTGAAGGTGGTCCCGACGGCGATCCTCTCTCGCCAGACGGCTGGCATCCGGGGGAACACGCTGATCGTCAACCTGCCGG
>JBBRUO010000477.1:0-5179 GCA_038247725.1 Gemmatales bacterium | reverse complement strand
GGCGCGGATGAAGACCGGATCAGAAGGAAGAAAAGTCGTGGCTCGGATCCGGCTTTGATCCGCGCCGGAATCCGCGTCCGCCGAGTGCCTCGGACTTGCGACGTTCTCACTTGCTGGGGGTGACCGACAGCGTCACCTTTTTGTCCTTCCGCAGGAGGGTGATCTTGACCGGCACGTCCGGCTTCTGACCGCCCATCACCCCCATGTACCCGGTCATGTTCTTGATCGGTTTGCCGGCGATCTCGACGATCCGGTCGCCCTCCTTGATGCCGGCTTTCTCGGCCGGGCCGCCGGGGGTGACGGCCCCGACTAGCACCCCGCCGTCCTCGCCGTAGTTGTCGGGCATGAACTGCAGCCGCGGGATGTTCGACCGGCTGACGCGGGGCGAGTCGTCGGTCGGGTCGTCCCCGCCGCCATTCGTGGCCAGGTACTTCGGCCGTTGGCTGACGGTGGCGAAGTGGGTCGCGTAGGTCTGCACCAGGTCGGCGACCTTCTTCAGCCCCTCGACGTTGATCTTGTCCGGCGTGTCGGTCGGCTTGTGGTAGTCCTTGTGCGTGCCGGTGAACAGGAACAGCACGGGGATCTTCTTCTGGTAGAAGGAGGTGTGGTCGGACGGGCCGGACCCGCCGGGCACCTTCAGTAACTTCAGGTCGAACGCCTTGTTGGTGTCGTCCACCAGTTTGTCCAGCCCCTCGGCGGTGCCGGTGCCGTACACCACCAGCCGGTCCCGCTTGCGGTCGCCGGCGGCCTTGTCCTCGACGGCGACCATGCGGCCGATCATGTCCATGTTGATCATGAACACGGTGTCGTCGAGCGGGAACGGCGGCTCCTTGACGTAGTGCTTGGACCCGTACAGCCCCTGCTCCTCGCCGCTGAAGGCGACGAACACCAGCCGCCGGCCCTGGCGGTCCTTCTTGGCCCCGTACCGGCGGGCCAGTTCGAGCAGGCCGCTGGTACCAGAGGCGTTGTCGTCGGCCCCGTAGTGCGGCAGCTTGCCCCGGTCGTCCTTGGTCGCCAGGCTGCCGCCCTCGTCGCCGAGGCCGAGGTGGTCGTAGTGCGCGCCGATCACGACGGTCTCATTCGCCAGCGGGCCGGCCCCCGGCAGCACCCCGACCACGTTCCGGGTCGGGTACGTCGGCCGCTCCACGTTCACCTCGGTGGCGCACGTCACCCCCTTGATGGGGAAGCTGTTCGGCTTCATCTCCTTGTCGATCCCTTCTTCGATCTTGGTCAGGGTGGTGTCGCCGAGCAGGTCGTTCACCACCGTCCGCTTGAGGTGGAACACCGGCCCGTCGAAGAACAGCCCCCGCGTGCGGTCGGCGGTCATCAGCGGGTCGGTCTTGTCGGCGGTGCCGCGGTCGTTCACGAACAGGACGCCGGCGGCCCCGTGTTGGGCGGCGTTCTCGACCTTGGACGCGAGCGACTGGAACGGCGACTCCGGCCCGTCGAACCGGTCCGCCCGCGCGTCGGCGCGGGGGATCCGCCGCAGCACGACCACGACTTTCCCTTTCACGTCCACCCCGGCGTAGTCGTCGTACTTCTTGTCCGGGGCGGTGATGCCGTACCCGACGAACACCAGCCCGGCGGCCATCTGACCCGGCCCGCTGGCCTCGGTCGGGGCGAACGTCTTGCCGAACTCGTACTGCACCTGGCCGGCGTCCGTCTTGAACGCCAGCGCGATCGGGTTCACCAGTTTGCCACTGCCGTACACGGTGAACGGCTGGAAGTACGACCCGTCGTCGAACGCCGGCTTCAGCCCGGCGGCCTTGAACGCGGTGGCGATGTAATCGCCGGCTTTCGTCAGCCCCTTGGTCTTCAGCCCGCGACCCTGGCATTCGTCCCCGGCGAGGAACTCCAGGTCTTTCTTGATGCGGGCGGCGGACGGGTCGAGTTCGGCGGCCGGCGCGACGGCGACGACGGCGAGCAGCAGGAGGGCGGAGCGGAACGGCATCGGCGGACACCTGAGAAAGAGGACGGGGAGCGGGTCGATGACCCATTATTGGCGATTCGCGGGGGCGGGAACAGCGGAGAATTCGGGTGAAGGTGCGGGGCCGGCGGGGACGATAGAACTGGCACACGCGGCGGAGGTCGGGCAACCGGCATCGGCTGCCTGAGCTGTCGGATCGGCATGGATGCCACCGGCGGTTTTTTCCGCCCCAACCCCCCTTCCATGGACGGATACCCCCATGCGTCGCGCCGCACTCGCCGCCACGTTCCTCGGTCTGCTCGGCACCGCCCTCGGTTGCAAGTCCACCTTCGGCCGGTGCGACTGCATGAACGACCCGACCTGCCAGCCGTTGCCCGCCTACAGCAATCCCACGCCGGTCGTCGGCCCGACGCAGTCGGGCGCGATCATCGGCACCCCCATCCCGACGGGCAGCACCCCGGACGACTTGCCGCCGGTGTCGGTGCCGATGCCAGGGCGGGTGCCGGTGGTGGCGAAGTGACCATCGACGTTCGTCGAACACCGCCGCGTCGCCGCCCTCCGTAACGGATGCCGAGGGGCGGCGGCGCGGCGGTCACTCGTACGCTTCCCCCTTCTGCGGCCGCTCCAGCAGCTCTTGCACCGCCTCGCGGGGTGACTGCCCCTCGTACAGCACACGATAGACCGCCGTCATGATGGGCACCTCCACCCCCTCGTGGGTGGCCCGCTCGTGGACGCTCCGCGCGGTGAACACGCCCTCGGCCACCTGTGGGCCGGCGGTCACGTCGGCCCGCGTCGCCCCCGTCGCCAGCCGTTCGCCGACGCGGCGGTTGCGGCCGTGCGGGCTGAAGCAGGTGGTGATCAAGTCCCCGACCCCGGCCAGCCCGGCGAACGTTTCCGGCGCGGCCCCGTGCGCCACGCCGAACCGCTGCATCTCCACCAGCCCCCGCGTCAGCAGCGCGGCCTTGGCGTTGTCGCCGAACTTCAGCCCGTCGCAGATGCCGGCGGCGATGCCCATCACGTTCTTCAGCGCCCCGGCCAATTCTACCCCGATCAGGTCGGCGTTGGAGTAAATCCGCAGCCGGTCGCCGCCGAGCGCCTCCTGCACCCAGGCGGCAAGCGCCGGGTCCGGGCAGGCCGCGACCAACGAGGTGGGCAGCCCGCGGGCCACCTCCTCGGCGTGGCTCGGCCCACTGACGACCACCAGTCGTTCCGCGCCGAGCGTCTCGCGGAGGATCTCCGTCGGCCGTAAGAAAGTGCCGATTTCCAGGCCTTTCGTCAGACTCAGGACGGGAATGCGTGGGTCAGCGGCAACCCGGAGGCGGGTGGCGGTGGCGCGGAGGTACGCCGTCGGGACGGCCACGATCCAGGCGTCGGCGTCAGCCGTGGCTTCGCCGATGTCGGTGGTGAGGAGGACGGAATCCGGGATGCGGACGCCGGGCAGTAATCGGGCGTTCTCCCGCGATTCCTTCAACTGCCGCCCGGTGTCGGCGCGGGCGCTCCACAAACGGACCGTCGCCCCAGGCTTGGCGGCCAAACCGACCGCCACGGCCGTGCCCCACCCGCCCGACCCGAGAATCGCGAACGTCGGCATGTCGTCCCCCATTGCATCCGGCCGGCGCGCCACCGCCAGTAACCCCGGTGTATCTTACCGGCCGGCGGGGGAAAGGGCGGGCGGTTTGGCATTCCCGTTCAAGGGCGGCAAACGGGGCGGTCGAAGACAGAATGTCACGATGCGGACCCTCGCCGGGGGCGGGGGTCGGGCGACCGGACGACACGGAGGACCCACCGATGGCCGTACAACTGCGAGTGTTCCGGGGCTACGAGGACGCGCGGGCCGAGTCCGGGTCGGACACCCTCCCCGATGACCGGCCGGAGCCGACCGTCCACATCCGTCTCGGCGACCTGCTCCCGCTGGTGGCGATGGCCCAGCGGATGAACTTCATCTGGCTGAAAGACTTCCTCGACGACGAGGTGTGCATCTCGGAGGACCTGCAACAGGTGTTGCAGAACGTCCGCGGCATCCGCCCGACGGCCGGGTGAGGAAGCGTGACTCGGTCGCGCCGCCTCACGACATCGGGGGCGGCGTGACCGTCAGTACCGCAGCAGGCTGAACACGTCGTAGCCGTCGAGTTTCGACCGCCCGTGCAGGAACCCCAACTCCACCAGGAAGGCGCAACTCAGCACCGTCCCGCCGGCCTGTTCCACGAGTTTACAGCCGGCCGCCATCGTCCCGCCGGTGGCCAGCACGTCGTCCACCATCAGCACTCTCTGCCCGGCCGTGATGCCGTCGATGTGCATGTGCAACTCGGCCTGACCGTACTCCAGGTCGTATTTCAGGCTGTAGGTGCGGTACGGCAGTTTGCCCGGCTTCCGCAGCGGCACCAGCGGCACCCGCAGGGCCAGGGCCAGCGGCGCGGCGAACAGGAACCCCCGCGCCTCGGCCGCCGCGATGGCATCGATGCCAGCGTCCCCGTACCGCTCGGCCAGCCGTTCCACCGACGCGCGGAACGCCGTCGGGTCGGCCAGCAGGGGAGTGATGTCCTTGAACAGGATGCCCGGCTTGGGGAAGTCGGGGATGTCGCGGATGAACCGGGCGAAGTCCATAAGACACTCGAATTGACGGCGGGACGGGCGAGGTCGTTCCGCACCGTTCTATCCGTCACACCTCCGGTACGCAATCGTGGACCTGCTCATCCGCCCGGCGACGGCCGCCGACGAGGACGTGATCGTCCGCTTCAACGCCGCCCTGGCGCGGGAGTCGGAGGCGAAGACACTGGACGAGCCGACCCTCCGGGCCGGGGTGCGGGCGGTGCTGGCCGACCCGCACAAGGGGTTCTACACCGTCGCCGAGGCGGCGGGCGTCGTGGTCGGCCAAACCCTCATCACCTTCGAATACAGCGACTGGCGGCACGGCTGGTACTGGTGGATCCAGAGCGTGTACGTGGACGCCACCGCCCGCCGACAGGGGGTGTTCCGCGCCCTGTTCGAACACCTGAAGTCGAAGGCCACGGCCGACCCGACGGTGATCGGGTTGCGGCTTTATATGGAAGACGACAACCACCGGGCGCGGCAGACGTACCTCGGCGTCGGGATGGAGGCGGAGCCGTATCGGTTGTTCGGCCTGTACCCGTTGCCGGGGCGTGAGAAAGCGTACTGATCCACGAACCCACCGACGTTGTCCCAAGTGCCGAGAGGGGCACGCAACCCACCTCCCCTCGTTGAGGGGAGGTCGCCGCGCAGCGGCGGGAGGGG
>JBBRUO010000476.1:0-5198 GCA_038247725.1 Gemmatales bacterium | reverse complement strand
GATAATCCGCGATTCGCACGTCCGCCAACGGTCCCGCCAGTCGGGTCGGGATTGGCATTTCGCCTGACAGCAGCACCGTTTGCTGGAAATCGCAGGCCGTTAGCGCCGCCGCTTCGCGGCCGTCCGGCATCCGCTCGGCCGTCGGCACCACCCACGCGCGGGGCAGGGCGGTCGGGTTTTCAAACAGAGTGTACGCCGGCAGCGGGCGCGGGCAGTCGGGGGAGATGAGTGGCAGCGGCGCGGGGCCGGGGAACCGCGCGATCGCCTTCCACCCGGCCGGGTCGAACTGCTTCGGATCATACCCGTCCGGCACCGCCAGCGCGACCAAGTTCAGATGGTCGATGAGGGACTTCCGCAGTGGGGCGACGTTCGGCAAGATCGGCAGCGTGAGCGGGTGCAATGACACCAATCGCCCCTCGCCGCCCGCGGCATAGTACAGAAACTCGCGATAGTGCCGGACGTCCAGCGGGTTGTAGCCCTGCGTCGTGTCGTACCCGCGAACCAGGCTCGTCGCCGCGCCCATCCCCTGCGGGCTGTTCGCGTTGTCGCCCGGCGTGACGACGTACCAGTCGGCCACGCGGCCGATGTCGGGTCGCCCGCGACTGGCGAGTTCGTCAATCAACACGGTGGCGGGAAACACCCGCTCGGCCGGGCGAACCGTCACGGCGCGCGCGACCGGGGCGACCGTTTCCGAGAGCAGCACGAGGGCGAGAATCCCGACGCGGAGACTGACCCGTTCACCGGGCAGCCAGCCGGCCAGGATCAGCAGCGGGAAACCGACGCCGACCGCGATCCAGTACGCGACGAAGGGCGGCCACAGCGGTTTCGGGTGGCCTTTCCCCAGTTCGATTAGCCCAAAGCAGGAGAGCGCGGGGGCGATGACGAGCAGCACCACCGCCGGGGCGAGCCAGCGGACCAGCTTCCGGCTGAGATCGTCCCACCGCCGTTTCAGGAGTTGGTCTACCGCATCGCCGGCCAGAATGGCGACGGGGAAGACGAGGATCAATGACATGCGGCTGGGGTTGCGAAACACCTGAAAGCCGGGCAAAAAGTGGGTGACGAAACCGCCGACGAGCGTGAACGCCAGCAGCCCCATCATCACCGCGAACTCCCACCAGCGGCGGCCGCCGGCGAGTGGCGCGGCGAGAACCCCCAAGGCGAGCCAGAACGCCCCAAACAGTAGCCGCGCCTCCCAGATTGTCGGCGGCAGGTAGACCGGCTCCGGCCCGACCAGCCGGGCCAACAGTCCGAGCACGAGCTTGCCCGTCCACGCCTCGGCCAGTTCGCCGGTGCGGGCGGATTGCGCGGACGCCTCGGCGGTCGGCAGCAGTTGCACCGCCGTCAGCAACATGGCAACCACACCCACGGCCAACCCGATCCCCGCCCAGCGGATGAGTGCCCGCGCCGACCGGCCGTTCGCCGTTTCCACCGCCGTGCCCAGCGTCCAGAGCGCGGCGAACACCACCGAATAGAACGCCCACTGCGGGTGCGTGCCGAGGACGAGCAGCGCGACCGCGACCCCGGTGCCGAGGATGGGCCGGACGCCGCCGCGCCGGATGGCGGTTTCCAATCCCAGAAGCACGAGTGGCAGCCATGCCAGCCCGACGGTGATGGTGTGGCCGGCGAGCAGCACATGCGTCATCCATTTGGCCGACAGCATCACCCCGACGCCGGCGAGCAACCCGCCCACTTCACCCACCCCGCGCGAGCGGACGTACAGGAACGTCGCCACCCCGGCCAACAGGGTGTGTAGGGCGATCACCCAACTGAGGGCCGCGCCGACGGCCGACTCCGGTAGCAAATACGTCACCGCGTAGGGCGGGTAAAACATCCCGACTTGGATGTCGTGGACGAACGGCGTGCCGCAGAAGTGGTGCGGGTTCCACAGGGGCAATTCGCCGGTGGTCCGCCACTCCCGGTTCAAGAACAGTTTGGCCGGCAGGTGTTCGGCCTCGAAGTCCGAGAAGTCGCCCCACAGCACGCCGCCGGTTGCTAGCACCAGCGGGTGAAAGTACGCCAGCCAGAGGAACGCAAGTGTCAGATACGGACGGCACCGGGTGAACACGCACGGCCTCCGGGTCGGGTGGGGGGGCAGTGTCTGTGATACCAACTCGTCGCAGTCCGAGTTGAAACCGACCGCGTGCGAATCCACTCGTGGCGTCGCGGCCGCACGATCAGTCTTTCCTCGCGCGCGGCGACAACAGGTACGCGATCAGGTCGGCGACATCGGCCGGCGTCAACTGCTTCTCCAGCCCGTCCGGCATCAGCGATTGACCCGACCCGCTCAACTTCTCGATGTCCGCCCGGAGGACGGTCACTTCCCCCTTGTCCGGCAGCCGGAGGGTGACGGCCGAGGAAGTTTCCCCGCCGATCACCCCCGTTAGCGTCCGCCCGTCGAGGGTGGTCAACACGTACTGAACGAACCGCGGATCGACTTCCCGGCTCGGGTCGAGGATGTCGATCAGCAAAGCTTCCGGCGTCTTGTTGCCGAGTGCGGCGGTGAGGTTCGCCCCCACCTCCTGGCCGACGCCGTCCAGGTTGTGACAACCCGCACAGTTCTTCCCGAACACCGCCTTGCCCCTCGCCGCGTCTCCCTTCTTGTCGAATGCCGACCGGTACTCTTCGATGACGCGCTTACGATCCGGGTTCCCGACGCCGAGCACTTTCGCCGCGAGCGCCTTCACCGCCGCGTCCGGGTGGGCCCGCAGTTGGGCCGCCCGCGCCGGATCGATGTGAGCCGGGGCGACGGTGCCCACCTCGACCGCCTTCAGCAGCTTCCGCACTCCGCCGACTCGCGTGGTCAGGGCGGCGAGCGCGGCGGCCCGCACCTCCGGACTGTATCCCTTCCACCCGGCGAGGAGCAGGTCGAACGCGGCGTCCGTCCCGTGCCGCGCGAGGCCGGACACCACGGCGAGTTGCAATTCGGAAGGGGCGGACGGTTGGAGCAATTCCTTCGCAAGGATTGTCATTCCGGCGGCTTTCATCCGCCCTGCCGCCTGAGTGGCCTCGACGCGGATTCGCAGATCGGCCTTCGTGTCCGTGGCGGTCTCCAGCAGTTCCGTCCACCGCGACACCAGGGATCGGATGTCGAAACCGGGTGCCGTCTTCAACTCCTCCAGCACCTCGTCCGGTGTTTTCCCCAGCGCATCGACGAGCGCGATGTACCGCTCCGGCGAGAATGCTTTCCCCTTCAAGATGCCGGAAAGTTCGTTCAGCACGGCCTTGCGATCCGTCCGCGCGGCGACCGCCGCCACCCGCGTGACGGCCGGCGACAACGGTTCCACCTTCAGCAGGTCGGCCAGCAGCGTCCCCGCCGTGCCCGTCACCGAACTCAGCACGGCGGCCGTCGTCCACTTGTCCTTCTCGTCCTTCGCCAGGATGGTGGCGAGCGCCGCCGTCGCGTCCTTGTGCTGGCACTCGCCCAGGCTTAATGCCGCCTGGAAGCGGACCATCGGATCGGCGTCGGACGCGAGTTTCACCGCCGCCGCGCGGATCGGTTCGGAGTCGTTCAGCCGCGCTTCGGAGATCGCAAGCGATTGAATGCGAACGCCGGACTCGGAATCGGTCAGCCCGGCCAGGATCAACTCGTCAGTCAGTTTGCCGAACGCGCGAAGCACCCACATCGCGTGGACCCGGCCGGGCTTGAAGCGGCACTCGGCGGCCAGTTTGAGCAGCGGTTCCACCGCCTCGGCCGGCTTCTTCTCCAGGAGCAACCGCTGCGCGGTGGTTCGTCGCCAGGCGTTCTTGTTGCCGAGTTCGCCCACCAGTTCCGCTGGCGTCATCGTGCCGGGCAGTGTTCCGACCTTCGGGCGGCCCCAGTTGCCGGTGATCCGCCAGATGCGACCGCGGTTGCGAGACTCCAGGTTCCACTTCTTCTTGATGTCGTCCGGCAGCGACAGCGGCGTCTCGATGACTTCGCGGTAGAAGTCGGCGACGTAAACCGCCCCGTCCGGTCCGATGGTCAGGCAGCACGGGCGGAACCAGTTGTCGGTGCTGGCCAGGAACTCGCGATCGGGGTACGTCCGCTTCGCCGCGAAGACGGCCCCGTTCGGCACCAGCCGCTCGCGGTGGATCAAGTTGTTCGCCGGATCGCACACGAAGTTGTCGCCGTAACAATCTTCCGGCAGCGCCTCGCCCCGGTAAATCAGCGGGCTGCATCCGGACGTGATGAACCCGCCCGGCACCAACTCCGTCGGCGGCAGCCGCTTGGAGAGCGCCGGGTCGTCCTTGCGCCGGCTGGTCCGTTCGACCCGCCACTTCTCGAACTCGCTGACGCGGAACACCTTCGCGGCGGCCCCGTGTTCGGGGATGTCGAGCGTCGTGGCCGGCACGCCGAGGGCCGGGTTGCGGGCGAGGTAGTGGTCGGGCAGGACGATCTGGCGCAGGTGCTGCGAGTTGGTGGCGGTGAACCAGTGGCCGGCGTCGTCGGCGGTGAGGCCGAACTGCCCGCCGCCGGAAGTGGGTTGGATGCTCTCCAGGTGATCCGGGTCGAACCGGAAGCCGCGCCCCCGCAGGTTGGGAATGTTCAGGGCGGGCTTCGACGGGCAGGTGATGTTCCCGCCGTTTCCGGCGAGCGCGTACACCCAGTTATCCAGCCCCAGTTGCAAGGCGTTCGGCAGCATCTGGATGTTGGCGAGGTCGAAACCTGTATACAGAACCGTCTTCTTGCCGTCGGCGTCGAAGTGCAGAATGTCTGGGGCGTCGCACACCAGCAGCCCGCCGCGCCAGGGCATCACCGAGTTCGGAATCCGCAACCCGTCGGCGAACACGGCGGCCGTCTCGAACACCCCGTCGCCGTCGGCGTCTTCCAGGCGGACGATGCGGCTGACGGGCTTGGCGTCCGTCGCCACGCCGCCGTTCGGGTAGACGCGCAGCTCGGCGACGTACAGCCGGCCGAGTTCGTCGAACGCCATCGCCACCGGGTCCACGACGGTCGGCTCGCTCGCCGCGAGTTCGATGTCGAACCCCTCGGCGAGGCGGAACGTCTTCTTCTCGTCGTCGGGCGAGAACGGCCCGGTCACGGCCGCCGGCGGCTGGGCCTGAACGACGAGCAACAGGACGGCGGACGTGAACAGCCCGGCGGAGACGGCGCGGAACATGATAAACCCTCGCGTTGATGAACCGTATCTTGACGGATGACGGGACGGCAGGCAAGTTCCGTTGTGGCGAATGGCGTCGATGGGTCGGCCGGACGGATG
>JBBRUO010000475.1:0-5205 GCA_038247725.1 Gemmatales bacterium | reverse complement strand
GATGTGCGCGCGGGGGTGCAGGTCGCGGAGCGCGGACAGCACCGGCAGCGCGTGGACGATGTCGCCCAGCGCGCTCGGCTTCAGGATGGCGATGCGACGGGGGGGCATGGCACCCATCAACTCGCGGGGGGTTCGGCCGGCGTCTTCCGCGCGTTTCCGATCAGCAGGAACATCACCAGGATCAGCACCCCGCCGGCCACCAGGAAGGGCAGCGCGTGCGACGGGTGGGCGAAGAACAGCAGGCTCCCGGCCAGTGGCCCGAGGATGCGGCCGAGCGCGGCGAACGACTGGTTCACCCCCAGGATTTCCCCCTGCCGATTGGGGTCCGCGTTCTTCGACACCAGCGCCGCCACCGACGGGTTGACGAACGCGAACCCGAACACGGCGACGGCAGTGGTCAAGTAGAAGAGGGTGCGGAGGCTATCGACGAACGATTCATCGGCACCGGCCCGGAACGTCGCGTAGCCGATGGCCCCGAGGCCGACCAGCCCGACCATCATCAGGACCAGCCCGGCCGTCATCAGCGCCGGGTCCGACACCTTCCCGGCCAGCCGGCGGTAGAACCCGCCCTGCGCCACCATCAGCACCGCCCCGACGCCGGCGAACACCCCGAACGTCTGCCGGATGCCGAAGGAGAAGACCTCCTTCGTGTACAGGGCGAGCGTGGCCTCGAAGTTGGCGAAGGCGAAGATGGCCAGGAAGTACATGACGATGAACGGGCCGACGGCGGGCAACTTCAACACCGCCAGCGACCGGCCGAGGCTGAACCCGCGCCGGTCGTGCGGGGCGGCCGCGCCGCCGAGGGGCCGCGTTTCCGGTAGCTTGCGGGCGGCGATGAGCAGGGCCAGCGCGGACAGCGCCGAGGCGATCCCGCCGGGCACCCACAGCCACTCGCGGGCGATGCGGTCCGGGTCGGTCTCGCTGGGCGGCAGCCAGATCAGCCCGGCCAGCGCGATCAGCGGGCCGAACGTGAACCCGATGCCGAACGCCGCCCCGATCAACGCCATGCCCTTCGACCGCTTCTCCGGGGTGGTGCTGTCCGCGATGACGGCGCTGGCCGTACTCACGCTCGCCCCGGCGATCCCGGCCCCGACGCGGGCCACGAGCAGCAGCGCCAGGGCCAGGGTGGCGTCGGCCGCCGACAGCGTGCTGGCGAACGCGAACAGGGCGTAGAACACCACCGACCCGGTCAGGCTGATGAGCAGCACCGGCCGGCGGCCGACGCGATCGGACCACCGGCCCCACAGCGGCGAGAACACGAACTGCATCAGGGAGAACGACGAGTACAGCACGCCGATGATCAGGCCCCGCTCCCACGCGGAGTACCCGCCCAGGAACTCGACGGCGAACTGCGGCATGAGCGGCAGCACGATGCCGAACCCGAGCAGGTCGATGAACACGACGAAGAAGACGACGAACATGGCCGTCTTGTTCGTCGGCGGGGCGGAGTCGGGGGCGGGTGCTGTCATGTCACGGGGGCTTGCGTTGGCGGACGGAACACTCGTGAAGATACGGACGCACCGGCGGTCGGTCAGTCCACGCCCGGCCACTCCCCCCCGCCGGCGAAGGGTGTGGTAACGGATTTTGGCAATTCTTGGCGAACCCGGCCCGCAAGGGCCGTGGGTGCGTGGGAATCAAACCACCCACGGCCCATGCGGGCCGGGTTCGCCAAAATCCGCTGACACACCCTCCAAGAACAGGGGGTGAGTGTCACTTGTGTTGGTGGGAATCAGGCGGCGGTGGCGGAGCGACCGCCCTGCGGTCACCCGTTCACCAGGGCCGAGTCACACCGCCGGAGCCGCCGTTCCAACGGGAGATCGCAGTAGTCAAGCGCGGCACTGTTGCAGACCCATAAACTTGTGTAGAGATCAATGCCCCTCAACGAGGGAAGGTGGGTTGCGTTCCCTTCTCTCGCGGGTTCGTGTATCCGGGTGTGAGGGCGAGCCGCTGAAGTGACGGCGGCCGGCCCCTGCCCGCCGTCACTTCGGCAGCGGCTTTTGAAGGAACTCGACGAAGTCGGCCACGTCGCCCTCGCCGATCAGCCCGCCGGGGTACACCGCCAGCACCTTCGCCCCTTTCTCCGTCGGCTCGAGGATGGCGTACAGCGGCAGTTGCTCGGTGCCGAACACGTCCCGCTGGAACTGCAAGTTCGCCTTCGCCTCGGCCTTCCGGTCGGCGAGCGGCACCGCGGACGTGTAGAACGCGGCCGGCACGTCGTCGGTGTACATCGACGCTAGTTGGTACTTCATCAGCAGTTCCCGCACCTGCGGCTTCGGGAAGACGTTCTTCTCGTTCGCCTTGCAGTTGGTGCAGGTCTCGCCGGTGAAGTCCACGAACACCAGTTTCTTCTCGGTGTCCGTCCGGGCGCGGTCCACGGCGTCGCGGAGGTCGCTGTTCCACGGGAACTCGGCCCCGCCGGGTTCCGGTAGCAGGAACGCATCGACCCACGCGAACACCACCCCGCGCGGCCGGTTGTTCTCCTCGCCGGCCTTGAACGCGGCCGGCATCAGGTACACGCCGAAGCCGAGGAACAGCAGCGCGAACATCAGCCGGGGCACGCCGATGTTCGGCCTCTCCTCGTCGTGCGGCAGGCGATACATGTTCAGCAGATACAGCCCGCACGCGAACGCGATGACCACCCACCCGGCGATGACCAGGTCGTAGGTGAACAGGTTGGTCGGGCTGCTCCAGCGGATTTCAGCGGTGCGGAAGAACTTCAGCGCGGCCGCCACTTCGAGGAAGCCCATCACCACTTTCACGCTGTCCAGCCAGCCGCCGGACCTCGGCATCGACTTCAGCAGCCGGGGGAACAAGGCGAGCACGAAGAACGGGGCGGCGAACGCGGTGGAGAAACTGAGGGCGGCGAGGCCGATCTCGACCCACGAGTACCGCTGCGAGTCGATCATCCCGGCGAACCCGCCGAGGAACGGGGCGACGCAGGTGAACGACACGATGCTGAACGCGATGGCCCCGAACACGGTGCCGATCAGGCCGCCCTGCTTCCGCCGGCTCTCCGCCCCCCGTAGCAGGAAGTTCGGCAGCACGATGTCGAACATGCCGAACAGGCTCAGGGCCAGCACCACGAACAGGACGCCGAGGGCGACGTTCATCCACGGGTCCACGCTGAGGGCGCGGAACGTGCCCAGCACTGACACCGCCGCCACGCCGAGGACGACGATGATGGTCAGGCAGTACACCGACGCCAGCTTCATCGCCCCGCCGGTGGAGTTGTTCCCCTGTTTCAGGAACAGGCTGACGGTGATCGGGATCATCGGGAACACGCACGGCGTGGCCAGCGACACCAGCCCCCAGAAGGCGGCCGTCAAGAGCAGGGCGGCGAGTCCACCCTCGCGGGTCACCTCCGGGGCGTCCCCCGCCGCGACCAGCCCGTTCAGACGGGCCGCGTGCTCGGCCGGCGGGATCGGCTTCTTGCGAATCAGCCCCAACCCGGCGGCATTCAAGTCACTCTTCACCTCGGCCCCGTTGCCCTGATTGGCCGCCGCCTGATACGCCTTCTCTTCTTCGGCGGACAACTGCACCGGCTCACCCGGCAGGACTTCAAAGGCGAGGGGTGGGAGGTCGTCCTCGCGGGCCGTCAGGCAACTGGTGGTGCAGATTTGGATGTGGGAGCCGGCCAACAAATCGACTTTGGTTTTCCCCGGTTTGGCGTCCTTCGCCACCCACGCCTTCATCTCCCACGTGACCGCCGTGTTGTACGCCCGGTCCGTCTTGAGCTTGTCCTCGGCGGACGGGATTTCCTCCCACCCCGCCGGGTCGTTCAAGTCCGCGAATACCAGCGTGCCGTTGTCCGGCGGCAGCACGTTCTTCGCGGTTTGGCCGGGGTTCACCTGGGTCGGGTAGGTGTGCGCTCCGGGTACCGGGGACACCGTCAGTTTCACCACCACGGCTTCCCCGCGACGGGCCCTGGCGGGCGTCACCTCGGCGGTGACGGTGCCGAGATCGGCGAAGAACCTCGGTTGCGCCGGGGCGAATCCGGGGATATCGAATTGCGCCATTGCCGGCGAACCGACCGCGACGGCGAGAAAGGTGGCAAAGAGCATGAAGCGCATGGCGTGGGACCGTCGGAGAAGTTGAAATTCGGAACCACTGTTGTAGCCGCGAACGCGGTGATCGGTGATACCGGACGTACCGGATCGGGCTTTCGCGTGGCCGTCGGGGGAAAAGACCTCACCCCCCGTCCCCCTCTCCGTCCCGGAGAGGGGGTGTTCAAAAGGGAAACGTTGCCGATCATCCGTGTTCCGGGCTGGGTTTCCCTTGGGGATCGAAAGCGTCCTGCGCAACACAGGCTCCCGGTGCGGATTGAACACCCCCTCTCCGTCCCGGAGAGGGGGACGGGGGTGAGGTCTTCCTCCTACCATGAATTGGACGCCCGACCCCGCCGGAGTTTACACCCATGCCACCAATGCCCGGTTCCACGCTGATCGTCGGGTGCGGCTACCTCGGCGGGCGGGTCGCCGACGCGCTCGTCGCTACCGGGCGGCCGGTGTTCGCGCTCACTCGCTCGCGGACGGACGAACTCACCGCGCGCGGCATCCGGCCCACTCTTGGAGACGTGACCGACCCCGGTTCTCTTCAAAAGCTGCCCGAAGTCGAGTGGGTGGTGTACGCCGTCGGCATGGACCGCGCGGCCGGGAAATCCATGCGCGAGGTGTACGTCGGCGGGCTGCGGAACGTGCTGGCCGCGCTGCCGGGTTCGCCCCGGATCACTTACGTCAGTAGCACCGGCGTCTACGGCCAAACCGCCTACGTCAGTAGCACCGGCGTCTACGGCCAAACCGCCGGCGAGTGGGTGACGGAAGCCAGCGCCACGGAGCCGACGGAGGAATCGGGGAAGGTGGTACTCGCGGCCGAACAAGCGCTGCGGGAGGTCCGCGCGGACGCGACAATCTTGCGCTTCGCCGGCATCTACGGCCCCGGCCGGCTGCTCCGTAAACAGCCACTACTGAAAGGCGACCCGTTCATCGGTGACGCGGACAAGTGGCTGAACCTGATCCACGTCGCGGACGGGGTGCGAGCGGTGTTGCTCCACGATCCGACGAGGGGATTTGGAACACCTCCCCTCGTTTAGGGGAGGTGGGCGCGGGGAGCGTCAGCTCACCCCCCGGGAGGGGAGTGCTTTGGGAGGAAACAGAAGAGGCACCCACCCGCCCCCCCGCCGACGCCCCCCCCCCAAAACAGGGCGGG
>JBBRUO010000474.1:0-5227 GCA_038247725.1 Gemmatales bacterium | reverse complement strand
TTCTTCGAGTCGAAGATTCGCCCGGCACTGGTGGCGCATTGCTACCAGTGCCACTCGGCCGAGGCGCTCACGAAGAAGAAGCTGCGCGGCGGGCTGGTGCTGGACACCAAGGCCGGCTGGCAAAAGGGCGGCGACAACGGGCCGAGTATCGTTCCCGGTAAGCCGGCCGAGAGCCTGCTCTTGAAGTCCCTCAAGCACGAGGGCGACAGCCACATGCCGCCGAAGGGGAAACTGCCGGCGGACGTCATCGCCGACTTCGAGAAGTGGATCGTGATGGGGGCACCCGACCCCCGCGACGGCAAGGCCGCCGCCCGGCGGGTCATCGACATCGCCGCCGGCAAGAAGTACTGGGCGTTCCAGCCGCTCCAAGAGGTACGGGTACCCGCATCCAAGTTCCGGGGCGAGAACGCCATCGACGGGTTCGTGTTCTCGAAGTTGGAGAAAGCCGGCATCGCCCCGGTCGCGGAGGCCGATAAACGGACGCTCATCCGCCGGGTCTACTTCGACCTGATCGGCCTGCCGCCGACGCCGGAGCAGGTGGACGCCTTCGTCAACGACAAATCGCCGAACGCGTATGAAAAGGTCGTGGACGGGCTGCTCGCGTCCGAGCGGTTCGGCGAACGGTGGGCGCGGCACTGGATGGACCCGGCCCGGTACGCCGAGAGCCACGGGTTCGAACACGACTACAACCGCCCGCACGCCTACCACTATCGCGACTTCCTCATTCGGGCGTTCAACGCCGACATGCCGTACGACCAGTTCCTGAAGTGGCAACTCGCCGGCGACGAGATCGCGCCGACCGACCCGAACGCGCTGGCCGCCACTGGCTTCCTGGGGGCTGGCGTGTTCCCCACGCAGATCACCAACAGCGAGGCGGAGCGCATCCGGTACGACGCGATGGACGACATGGTCGCCACCACCGGGTACGCCATGCTCGGCCTGACCGTCGCCTGCGCCCGCTGCCACGACCACAAGTTCGACCCCATCCCGACGGCCGACTACTACCGCATGCTGGCCGCCTTCACGACGACCGTCCGCAGCGAAGTGGAAATGGATTTGAGCACGCCGGAGCAGACGAAAGCCTTCGCCGAGTGGGAGTCGGCCCGTCAAGACCTGGCCGGAGTGTTGAAGAAGTACGAGGACCTTGAACTGCCGACGGCGCTGACGACGTGGCTGGAGGCGGGCGGCAACGCGGACGCCATCGGCACGATCGCCGACGCGAAGGTCGCCACCGCGCTGAAGACGATCGCGGGGAAGAAGCAATCGCTCGACAAGTTGCCGAAACCACAGCGGGACGCGGTGGTGAAGT
The DNA here is from genome assembly GCA_038247725.1 of Gemmatales bacterium. Lineage (GTDB taxonomy): Bacteria > Planctomycetota > Planctomycetia > Gemmatales > Gemmataceae > JALHQU01. The sequence goes on along the minus strand of JBBRUO010000474.1, from coordinate 3,918 downwards.
GGTTCGGCCCGCAAGACGCCGGGTGGAAAGACCGCACCGCGAAGTTGACCGCGTGGGACGCCAAGAAGCCGCTGCTGAAGAAGGTCGTCATCCAGGCCACCACCGAGGGGCGGAAGGCGATGCGGCACCACACCGCCGACGGGAAAATCCCGGACTTTTACAACGAAACGTACCTCTTGAAGCGCGGCGACGTGCTTCAGAAAGACGGCGTCGTGGACCTCGGCTTCCCACAAGTCCTGGTGCGGAACCCGTCCGCTGAGGCCCAGTGGCGGACGCCGAAGCCGGCCGCCGCGACCACTTCGTTCCGCCGCACGGCGCTGGCCAACTGGGTCGTGGACACCCAGAACGGGGCCGGGGCGCTCGCCGCGCGAGTGATCGTCAACCGCCTCTGGCATCACCACTTCGGCCGGGGCATCGTCTCCACGGTGAACGACTTCGGCGTCCAGGGCGAGTTGCCCACGCACCCGGAGTTGCTCGAATGGCTGGCGTCCGACCTCGTGAAGAACGACTGGAAGTTGAAGCCGGTTCACAAAGCAATGGTGATGAGCCGAGCGTACCGGCAAAGTGGCGACACGACCGCCGCCGGCGAGACGGCCGACCCGGACAACAAACTGGTGTGGCACCACCCCAAGCGGCGGTTGGAAGCCGAGGCCGTCCGCGACAACCTGCTCGCCGTCGCCGGCGTGCTGGACACGACGCCGTTCGGCCCCGGCACCCTCGACCAGGGGATGAAGCGGCGGAGCATTTATTTCACCGTGAAGCGGAGCGAATTGATTCCCATCCTGCAAGTGTTCGACTGGCCGGACACGCTGACCAGCGCGTCGGCCCGGCCGAACACGGTCGTCGCCCCGCAGGCGCTGGTGTTCCTGAACAACAAGGACGTCCACGCCTGGGCGAACGCCTTCGCCGCCCGCATCCGCGCCGACGCGAAGACGCCGACGGAGTGCGTCGCGCGGGCGTACTTGATCGCATTCGGCCGGAATCCGACTGGTGCCGAGACGGAGGCCGGATTGGCCTTCCTGAAAGCCCGCACCTCGGCTACATCGGCCGACCGGGCGTTGCAAGACTACGCCCTCGCCATGATGAGCCTGAACGAGTTCATCTACGTGGACTAAACGATGCGACAACTCATGCGGTTCGGAGTCCGTCCACCTCTCCCCGCTGGGGAAAGGTGGGGCGTGGTCGCAACCCAAGCCAACAGGTTCATCGCCTTCGTGCTCGCGGGCTTGTTCCTCGCCGTCGGCTGTCGCACCCCGCGCGACATGCCGCCGGCTGAACTGACGCAAGACCTCGACCGCGAGATCGCCAGTAGCGGGTCGGTGGAGCAGGCGGTCATCAGCCGCACGAACGCCGAGCGGAAAGTCGCCGGCCTCCGCCCGCTGATTTCAAGCCCGCAGCTCGACGACGCCGCCCGCCGGCACGCCGCGAACATGGCCCGTCGGAACACGATGGATCACAACTTAGAAGGTCGCTCGCCTGCCGATCGGGTGAAGGCGGTCGGGTTCGATTACCGCGCCGTCGGCGAGAACATCGCCCAAAAGCAACTCACCCCGACGGCGGCGGTAGACGCCTGGATGAAATCGCCCGGACACCGGCGGAACCTACTCGGCGAGGTATACACGCACATCGGCGTCGGCATGGCCGTGAACGCTAACGGTGAACCGTACTGGGTGCAAGTGTTCGGCACACCGAGGTGAATCTCATGTCGAAGGTCATCGTCATTACCGGGGCCACGCGCGGGCTAGGCCGGGCGCTGGTGCCGTTGTTCGTGAAGGCCGGGCACACGGTCATCGGCTGTGGCCGAAGCCAGCCTCACACCGACGAATTGGCGAAACAGTTCCCCGCGCCGCACCACTTCAACGCCCTTGACGTGACCAACAGTCGCGAAGTCGGGTCGTGGGCGGATACGATCTTGAACGCGGTCGGCCCGCCGGACCTGCTCATCAACAACGCGGCGCTCATGAACACCCCCGCGCCGCTGTGGGAAGTCCCGGCCGAGGAGTTCGACCGACTCATCGCCGTGAACGTCTGCGGGGTGGCGAATGTGATCCGCGCGTTCGTGCCGGCGATGGTGGCGCGCGGCACCGGCGTCGTCGTGAACCTGAGCAGTGGATGGGGTCGCAGCACCTCGGCGGAGGTCGCCCCATATTGCGCGTCGAAGTACGCCATTGAGGGGCTGACGCTGGCACTCGCCCAGGAGTTGCCGGCAGGTCTGGCCGCGATCCCGCTGAACCCCGGCGTCATCGACACCGACATGCTGCGGCAGTGCTGGGGGACCGGGGCCAGCAACTTCCCCGACGCCGACCAGTGGGCCACCCGTGCCGCCCCGTTCCTTCTGAACCTGACCGCGAAGGACAACGGTAAGTCGCTGACGGTGGGGTAGGCTTGGAACAACTCCCAACGATTTCGTGGTGGATTTCGTTTATTTCGTTTGTTGACACCTCTCGATTTCGGGATATATTTGTGTTTGCAATTCCATTTGCAATCGGAATTGCAAACACGAATTGACCGCTTCGCGGGAGGAGCAGAGTCATGGCAGCATCCCTTCTCACTGATCCGGACACGCTTGTCCCGACTGAAGACGAATCGCGGCTCGCCGAACAGTCCAGCCGGCAACTGGCGGGGGCGCGCGGGAAGGCGCGCGACTTTCTCAGCCTGAGCGTGCGAAGCGATACGGGCGGAGCCGTCACTTCGATCCCGCTCCCCGCGTCCATGTTCCGATTGATCCAGGACATCCTCGCGAACATGGCGAAAGGCAATGCCGTCACGCTCGTGCCGCTTCACGCCGAGTTGACGACCCAAGAGGCGGCCGACTTGCTAAACGTGTCTCGGCCGTTCCTCGTCCAACTCATCGAGTCGAAGCTACTGCCACACCGCATGGTCGGCACGCACCGGCGCGTGTTGTTCTCCGACCTGATGGCGTACAAGCGGCGCATTGACGCAGACCGCCTCGCCACGCTGGACGAACTCACGGCACTGGATCAAGAGCTTGGCCTGGGGCAGTAACGTGAACGCCTTCACGGTTGTACTCGATGCGTGCGTGCTGTACCCGGCACACCTGCGAAGCCTGTTCATGTACATGGCTCGCCTGGACCTGTTCCGGGCGAAGTGGACCGCCGACATCCACGACGAGTGGACGCGAAACTTGCTGGAAGCCCGCCCGGACTTGTCGCGGGAGAAACTGAACCGGACGCGGGCGCTGATGGACGCGAACGTTCGGGACGCACTCGTGACCGGCTACGAGAGTTTGATCCCGACTTTGGAGTTGCCGGACCCGGATGACCGTCACGTCCTCGCGGCCGCGATCCGATGCCGTGCCGACGCTATCGTGACGAACAACATCCGCGATTTTCCCGCTGAAGCCTTGAAACCGTTCGATCTCGAAGCCGTTCAGCCGGACGTATTCTTCTGTCAACAGTTCGTGCTCGATCAGGCGAAGGTGCTGTCCGCCGTCAAGACGCAACGCGAGTCGATGAAAAACCCGCCGATGCTGTCGTTGGAATTCTTGGACTTGTTGGAACGCCAGCAACTCCCCCTCTTCGTTTCCGAACTGCGTCGGTTCGCCGACGTCATGTGAGTGATTACACGGGTTCATCGCCAAGTAGAGCCGAAGGCCAAATTGACCGAACGGCGGCAATTCCTCTCTCACTGATCGGCCACGAAGACTTCGGCCAGCCCCGCGCAGCAGTTCTCCCAGGTGAATGCCCGCGCCCGCGCCGCGCTGTGTCGTCCCAACTCCTCTGCCTCCGCGCGATCCCGATACACCCGCCGCATGGCCGCGATGATGTCCGCGTCGTGCGGCTGGTGCCAGTTGCCGCGGTAGATGTCGTTCCGCACCGGCACCGGCGTGCTGCCCACCGCGTACCCGCAAGTCGGGTCGAAGAACTCGGTCAAGCCCGTGACGTTCGGGGTGATGAG